>JANLUX010000015.1:0-11307 GCA_031363705.1 Bacteroidota bacterium | reverse complement strand
GGTGGTGAGTTCAGAAAATAATAATTCCTTTTTTTCTGAAAGCTCATCAAACAGTTCTCTATTTTTTATTTGAGCATCATAATCAAAATATGGCAGCTCATACTTTCCAAAGTTATCTCTATTGATTGCCTGTTTAGAGGTTCCCGTTTTAGTTTTTTTTACAATATCTTCTCTAAGAGAATTGAATATCCTGTAATAAAACTTTAAATCTAATTTGCCTTTATACTTTTTCGCAGGAGTGAGAATGAAACATAAATCACTTGAAATAAATTTTCCATAGAAGTAATGAGTTCTTCCCAAAGAACCTGACGCAGCCATTGCAAAAATTAATGCTTCACAATCATGTGTAAAATCATTGTGAGTTTTCCAATCTTCAGAAGCAGTAATAAATGTGAACTTGCCAGGAACACATTTCAAACTTTGTAAAGTTCCTTTTTCAAAATCAAACAATTCACTAATCGGCACTTTCATTTCTTCAATAAATTATTTGATGTCAACTAATGATTTTATCTCTTCGACAATTAGAGAACTTTTCTGAAATGATTTTGTAAGTCCCGAAATAATTTGTGGCATTGTCAGCGCATCTTCTTCTTCCTTCTTGTGCGGGTTTTTAATATCAAGATTATAGTTGCGTTCTTTAATGGTGTCAATGCTTACCTTCCATGCATATTCATTTTCCTTGCGCTTGTTCCACCACTTTTTTTCCAAATCAAATTCTTCCAAACGGATGGGGCGGGTTTTGTTGTACATCTTTATTCCTTCGGGGTAAGGATGCTCGAAGTACCACACTTCTTTGGTGGGTTTTCCTTTTTCAAAAAACAGGAGGTTGGTGTTAATGCCCGTGTAAGGCGCAAACACTCCGTTGGGCAGGCGCACAATGGTGTGGAGGTTGCACTCGGTGAGCAGCTTTTCTTTGATGCGTGTTTTAATGCCTTCACCAAAGAGGGAGCCATCGGGCAATACCATGCCTGCGCGCCCGTTGGGTTTGAGCGCATGTACAATTAGGTAGAGAAAGAGGTCGGCAGTTTCGCGCGTGCGGTAGCTGAGCGGGAAATTTTTTTCTACTCCGTCTTCTTCCATACCGCCAAAGGGAGGGTTGGTCATGATAACATCCACGCGCTTTTCGGGTGTCCACTCCTGCAACGATTGCATGAGCAGGTTATCGTGCTCAATGCTGGGCACTTCAATGCCGTGCAAAATAAGGTTGGTGGTGGCAAGCATGTGAGGCAATGGTTTTTTCTCCACTCCTTTTATGCTGTTCTGTAATTTTTCGCGCTGCTCTATGGTTTGTATTCCTGCTGCCCCTCCGTCACTTCGTGCCACCTCCCCTTTAGAGGAGGATTTAGCGGAAGATTTTGTTATATGTTCAATGGCGTTAATTAAAAATCCTGCTGTGCCGCATGCGGGGTCTAAAATGGTTTCGCCCAATTTCGGATTTACCATTTCCACCACAAACTGCGTAACTGCCCGTGGCGTATAAAACTCGCCTGCATTGCCTGCGCTTTGCAGGTCTTTTAATATCTGCTCGTAAATGTCGTTGAACTGGTGGCGCTCTGCCTGCGTGGTAAAGCTGATGTCTTTGTTGATGCGGTTAATGACCTGACGCAGCAGTGTGCCGCTTTTCATGTAGTTGTAGCTGTCTTCAAAAACATCGCGCACCATTTTGGCTGCGTCTTTATTGTTGCGCAGCTTTAATTCTTTGAGCCGCGGAAAGAGAGAGTTGTTTACAAATTCCATCAGCTCATCGCCTGTCATTCCTTCTTCGTCAGCCGCCCAGTTGCGCCAGCGCAAATCTTTTGGTATGGGCGATTTGTAATCTTCGTTGGTTATTTCCCAATCGTTTTCTTTTTCATCAAAAATTTTCAGGAAAAGCATCCAGACGAGTTGTGAGATGCGCTGCGCATCGCCATCCACACCCGCGTCTTTGCGCATGATGTCCTGGATGGATTTGATGGTGGAGGAGAGAGTGCTCATGTTGTTTGCCTGTAAGTAGTATGCGCCTTGCCCCGGATATTATCCGGGGTTGTGCAGATTGAACCCCTTCGGGGTTTGGAGTGTGAGAATGGAAATCCCGAAGGGATTGAATGTGAGTAACACCGGATGAAATCCGGTGAAAACACGCTGATGCAAGCTAACCCTGAGAGGGTTGAATATGCTATAGCAAATATTTTTCATCATACTCGACTCCATGCTCTTTTAGTAGTTCCATGTATTCTTCGCGAAAAGTTTTTATCCTGTGATGCTCTTCCTGGTTTTTTATATAGTTAATGAGAATGTCTTTACGATCAATGGAATAAGTGAAAGCTCCATATCCATCCTGCCATCCGTTGAACAAAGGAAAAAGATTTTTTTCTTTTATGAGTGATGTGCTTGATAATTTTATGTCTTTTACTAATGCTGCAAGTGAAACAGATGGATGGATGTGTGTGAGGATGTGAAGATGGTCATCTACTCCGTTGATCCGGTAGAGATGACATTTTTTATTTGTCAGGAGTCCATAGATATATTTAAAAAGTTCTGAGCGCCCTTCCGCTGCCATTGTTCGCTCACGGTTTTTTGTGCTGAAGACGATCTGGTATAGTATCTGGGTGTATGTGCTCATTGTTTTTCCGTGGTCTCCTGTCTTGTGTCTCCGGATTGCATCCGGAGTTATTCATATTTAATCCCTTCGGGATTTAGTGTGAGAGAGTTTACAGTTATTCATATTAATTCCCTTCGTGATTTTCAGGCTGTTTTATAGAGTTCGTTTTCTAATTCTTTGAGGGCTTTGCGGAAATGGGCAGAACCTCCAAACATTTTTACAATCTCAGCAGGTGTTCCCATTTTATTCAGCGGGTCTAATTCTAGCACGCGTGAGCTTTCCATATTTTCAATCCCTTTATCTTCATATTTATCAAGTAAAGTTTCCAAAACAGCTTTTGCCTGTTCACTATACTTTGTAAAATAATTTCTTTTTTTTACATTCAGTGCACGTTCTTTACGCGTGAGTGCCGGCTGATCAAAAGCAATATGTGCAATTAAATCAAACGGGTCTAAGTCTTTTCCTACTGTTTCCTGAAGGTCATAAAATAAAATTCCCTGCTCCGTTAACTCCTGTATGATGATCTGCTTTTTATCAGCTTCGTTCCATTTTCGGATAAACTCATCCAGGCTTTTGTATTCGCCCAATGCATTTTGCCGCGCATAATCTTTTAAAGATTCAGTTATTAACCTGCCGTCTTTACCATAATACTGCACGCGTTCGTTCAATACTTTTACATCCACTCCTCGCACACGAACCTTCCGATATGGTTCCGGTGGGTCAATGGGAGGATCAACAAGGGGTGGCTCATCAGGAGGAGTAACAGGTCCACCTGTTGGTGGTTCGTAAATAACAACTGGTTCTCCATCAAAATCAGGATCAGCAAAAAGATTCGTCACATTTCTGAAATCCATAATAGTGAAATAAAATTTTCCAAACGCTTCATTGATGCGTGTGCCGCGACCAATTATTTGTTTGAATTCTGTCATTGATTGTATATTGGAATCAAGCACAATCAGCTTGCAGGTCTGTGCATCCACACCTGTTGTCATCAGTTTGCTCGTGGTTGCTATTACAGGATAAGCTTGTTCAGGATCAATAAAATTATCCAGCTCCATTTTGCCTTCATTATTATCACCTGTTATCTGCATGATGTATTTGTAATTCTGCTTAACCAGGTCAGCATTTTCATTTGCAAGTGCATTGCGCATTCGCTCGGCATGATCAATATCAACGCAAAACACAATTGTTTTATCAAAACGATTTGTACGTTTTAAAAACTCAGTCACTTTTCTGGCAACCAAAGTAGTCCGCTCTTCAATTACCAGTGTCCGGTCGTAATCTTTGGTGTTATACAAGCGGTCTTCCATTTCCTGCCCTTCAATATCCCGTTTCCCTTTTTCTGGTCGCCACCCTTCAAGGTCTTTATCAATGCCTATTCGCACTACCTTGTAGGGTGCAAGAAATCCATCTTCAATTCCCTGTTTTAATGAATAGGTGTAAATCGGTTCTTTAAAATAATCAATATTGGAAACACTGTTTGTTTCCTTGGGTGTTGCAGTTAATCCAATTTGGGTTGCGCCTTTGAAGTATTCCAAAATCTCACGCCATGCTGCATCATCCGCTGCACTGCCCCGGTGGCACTCATCAATCACAATTAGGTCAAAAAAATCAGGCGAAAATTCTTTATAAATATTTCGTTCTTCTTCATTGCCTGTTAATCCCTGGTATAATGCAAGATATATTTCATACGACTTATCCACTTTGTGATTTCTCACTACGCACATCTTATCCTTGAATTGTTTGAAGTCGTTACGTTTGGTTGGTCAAGTAATGCATTTCTGTCCGCCAGAAATAATATACGTTTTTTCTTTCCGCTCTTCCACAATCGCCAAATGATTTGAAAAGCCACATAGGTTTTTCCTGTGCCTGTTGCCATCACCAGTAAAATTCTGTTCTGGCTTTTCGCAATGGCTTCAACGGTTCGGTTGATGGCAATCACCTGGTAGTAACGTGGTTGCTTTGGCGAAGTATCAATGTAATAATCCTGCTCTACAATTTTTTGAATTTGCTCAGAAGCAATTCCTTTAAATTGTTTGTAATAGCTATACAAAGATTCGGGTGATGGAAATTCATTCATTGAAATTTCTTTTTCCAGCATTCCGCTTAGTTGCGTTTTATCATGAAAGAAAAACCCATTGCCATTACTACTGAAAACAAATGGAATATCCAATGTGTTTGCATAATCCAACGCCTGCTGAATTCCGGAACGAATAGAGTGCGATTGATCTTTTACCTCGATAACTGCCAGCGGAATGTTGGGATATTTATAATATAAGATAAAATCAGCGCGCTTCTGTTTTCCCCGCGTATGCAAACGTCCCTGAACAATTATTCTTCCGGCAGTAAATCCAACCTCTTCACGTATCTGCAAATTACTATCCCATCCCGCTTTTTGTAAGGCAGGTAAAATAAATTTTGTGCAGATGTCGCGCTCTGAATAGGATGACATAGATAGGAAATGTTTTCAAACGTAGGTAAAGTAGAGTGAATAGCCAAATGGTGCTGTAATTTTCGCAGATAGCTCACGACTGTGCAAATTCTGGTTTATCACTCCCATCTCCATTTTCCCCAATCCCCAATCAAAAATCCCAAAATCCTAACATCCCAAAATCCTAACATCCACTCAATACCTTCCCACCCATAATCCCTTCGCTAAGGCATATTCCATCGGGTTGCGGTAACCCCAGCTTGCAATCTGTGCATAAGGCTTCGATCTGTATTCATAATTAGTACTCCCTTCAAGGTTTAGTATAGGCGCAATCTCCTCAGCCGTTTTTAGTTCTAATGTTAGCTGTAGCAATTCTCTGTCTCTCACGTTTAATGATTCCTCATCGCGTAAAGCAGGTTTTGTATGCCGCGCCAATGCCTCATTGGTATGCAGCAGGCAGGTTCATCATGTCCATTCACCTTTTCAGCCACATAGATAAGAGAGGCGAATTTTCCATCCTTATTCACAATGCCATTTGCTCCCTTCATCAGGTAATAGGGCAGGTCATCAAAATGCAGGGAGGTGTAAACGATGATTTTAACTCTGGAAATATGGTTTTTAAAAAAACAAATCAGTTTTAAAGGCTGTCTCCAAACCGGGGCAGCCTTTTTGTTTTAATTATTCGTTATCAACTTTACTTCTGTGGGATTCCCCGTTTTATCTCAAATTCCCCGTTATCGTTGGCACATTTATTTATCATTAATTATTGATTCTTTAAATCAAGAAAGAATAAAATATTAGTTAAACATTAAAATAAATAAAAACATCATGGCAGAAAACCAAAGAGATCAACAAGGTCAAAAAAACCCGCAAGATCAAAATCAGCAACGCAATCAGCAGCAGCCACAGGATAAAGCAAAGACAGAGGTAAATCCTGGAGAGCAACGCGAAGAAGAGCAACAGGAAGGAACAAAGCTTCCGGGAAAAGAAACCCGTACTCCTACAGCAGATCAAGGCACTCAGGATTCGGGAGCACAGCAAAAAAATCAGCAAGGTAATACACCTACTGCTTAAAAAGCTAGAATAATTAAAGGGTATTGAAAGTAATTTCGATACCCTTTTTTGTTGAAGAAAAAATTAACAGTGAAAACCTGACTTCGAACATTTGAACATTAAACTTTGAACTTCGAACTATAATCAAAAAGTGAATCATAAATCTCATCCATTATTTCTGTTCGCTTCCCATTATATATTTTCTTCTCATCAATAAACACTGTCATCGTTCCTAACCTTCTTCCAAATTCCATATCATGTAAAGTATTACCCACCATCACTGTTTTGCTGAAATCAATTTCAGGATAATCTGCTTTGGCTTGTAGTCCCATACCCGGATTTGGTTTTCTGTTGTAACTGTTTCTGTCCACATCAGTGCAGTAATATATTTTATCTATACGTCCACCTGCAGCATTAATTTCAGCAATCATTTTAGAGTGAATGGTGTGCAGATCATTTTCACTCATCACACCAATGCCCACACCGCGTTGATTAGTAATCACCAGTATTTTATCAAAATGAAAACTGAGGGCAGCTATTGCTTCTTTACTTTTTGGTTCCCATTCAAATTCACTCCAGCGTTTTACATAATCATCAGGAAGTTCTTTGTTAATCACTCCGTCACGATCCAGCAATAAAGTCCATCCTTTGCCGTATTTCATTGTGGAAACATGGTTTTAAAATCCTGTTGTGCCTGATGATAGTCTTCAGGAATTCCAATGTCAATAAAATAATTATCAAATGAAAAGCCATGCATGTTAAAACGGGAATAATATTGCTCCATAAAATCTTTTTCGAATGAAAATTTTTGCTGAAAGTTCAGCTTTAAAAAATCTTTTTTGTTGAGCAGATAAACACCTGCATTAATTTTTCCTTCTTTTTGAAATTTTTTTTCCCTGAAACCGGTGATACGGTTTTTTTCATCAATGATCACACTTCCATAACGGTCAAAATTATTCATCGGCTTTAAGGCAATGGAAAAAGAAGAATTGTTTTTTTGATGCAAATCATAAAACTCAAAATAGTTTATTTTGAAAAAAGTATCTCCGTTAATAATTAAAACGGGGGAGGAGGTTGTTAGTTTTAATGCCAATGCAATTCCGCCACCGGTTCCCAATGGCTCTTCTTCTATTGCATATTTAATGTTGAGACCGGGATGATATTGTTTGCAGAACGATTGAATTAATTCGTGCTTATATCCGACAGAAAGAATAATGTCTGAAATTTCTTGTCGCGTTACTTCTTCCAGCAGGTAATCTAAAAATGGTTTTCCGTTTATATCAGCAAGCACTTTTGGAACATCATTTACTACTGATTGCAAACGTGTGCCTAAACCACCTGCCAGGATTATACACTCACTCAGCATTAAAATGGAAGTATCAAATGTTTTGATGCTTTTGTCACCAAGACACGATGACTAAAATGAAATAAAAAATTAATCTTCTTACGTGTATGTAACATTCAACTATTTTTTAAAAAGTTGTTCTTCTATCAACTGGCAAATGATATGCCCAATTAAAATATGTGATTCCTGAATGCGCGGTGTATCATTGGAAGGAACACGCAACATATAATCACACATCTCACGCATCCTGCCGCCACTTTCTCCTGTCATCCCAACAGTAATCATATTTTGTTTTTTTGCTTCTTCAATGGCATTCATAATATTTTTTGAATTACCCGAAGTAGAAATAGCAAATAAAATATCTCCTTTGCGTCCGCATCCTTTCAGCATACGCGAGTAAACCACATCGTAAGAATAATCATTGGCAACCGCTGTAAGAAATGAAGTGTTAACATGCAGTGCTTCCGCATACAACGGATCGCGGTCAGTATAAAAACGTCCTGAAAGTTCAGCAGCCAGGTGTTGTGCATCAGCAGCACTTCCTCCGTTGCCACAGAACAATGCTTTGTTACCCTGCTGCAATGCGTTAGCAGTTACCTGCGCTACTTTAATAATTGTATCAAGAATTTCTTTGCTCTCTAACAGTTTCTTCTTGGTGTCAATAGAAGATTGTATGAGTTGTTTTATGTCTGTCATTTTTTTTTAATGTTGATATTTTACGTCATTGCGAGGAACGAAGCAATCTGTTTCATAGCGTGAGATTGCTTCGTGCCTTGCAATTATGGTTACTTGTTGTTTATATACTCCAAGATGTTAACCCTTCCTGAACAAAACTATATTTTTTAAAATCACCACCGAATTTTTTTAGTGCTTCAATTACAGGATAACGTGTGTTTAAAGGACAATAGAAAATCATAAATCCCCCGCCACCGGCACCTGAAATTTTTCCTCCTGAAGCGCCTGCTTTTTTTGCTGCATCATAAATTTCATCCATCAGGCTGTTGGAGATACCAGCCGCCATTGCTTTTTTATTTTGAAAACCATAATCAAGTATTTCACCAATAGCATTTACATTTCCTTTCAGCAATGCCTCTTTCATCATGATGGATTGCTCCTTCAAGTTGTGCATTGCTTCAATAGATTTTTCGTTTTTGTTTACCACGTTTTTACTTTGTTCTTCAATGATGGAAGATGAGTTGCGGCTGGTTGCGGTATAAAACAAAAGCAAATTGTTTTCCATCTCATTCAGGTATTGTTGTTTGATGCGTAGCGGGTTTACAATTACTTTATTGTCTTTATAAAACTCCATGTAATTTACTCCGCCAAAAGTGGCTGCATACTGATCCTGCTTACCACCCGCCATTTTTAATTCTTCTCTTTCAATTTCATAAGCAGTGTGTGCAATATCATATTCACCTAATGGAAGCTTCAGCCATTCAACAAAGGCACCAAGCACAGCAACTACCAATGTGGATGATGTACCAAGCCCTGAACCGGGTGGCGCATCCACGTAAGTGGTGAGTGTGAATGAAAGTGGTTTGCGCGTGTATTGTCGTACAACGCGATTATAAATTCCTTTTAATAAATCGAGCTTGCCATCAATTGCCAGTTCAGTTTCAGATGCAACTGTTATGTTTTCGTTTTTATCAATGGCATTAAAAATAATTTTGTTGTTATCAGTAGGTTCGATATGTGCGGATGCATACAATGAAATAGTTGTATTGAGGATTGCACCACCATATAAATCAGAATAAGGACTCACATCTGTTCCGCCTCCTGCAAGTCCGATACGCAATGGTGCTCTGCTTCGTATGATCATATTAATATATTTTTCTGTCATGCTGAACTTGTTTCAGCATCTTTCAGTTTACTTTAATTAGTTGAGTTACAAACCTCGGAGGTTTAATTCAATTTATTTTATCCCGCCAACTCAATCGTAGCATTTGCCATTATATCCCAGCTGAATTTTTTTCTTTCTTCTTTTATATGTGGTGCAAATTTAGCTGCATAATCATCACTGTAAAATTTATGGATGGCGTCAGCAATTGCTGATGGATCAGGCTTCACTACAAACCCTGTTTTATTATCATGAATCAATTCAGGCAAACCCCCAACATCAGTTACCACCATTGGTTTTTCAAAGTGATAAGCAATTTGTGAAATACCGCTTTGTGTTGCACTGCGGTAAGGCTGCACAACCAAATCACAAGCACCGAAATAAAATTTAACCTGCGAATCGGGAATAAAATCAGTTCTCAATACCAGTTGATCATGTAACTGAAGACGATTGATTATTTCATCATAATAATTTTTGTCCTCATAAAATTCACCTGCAATAATTGCTTTGATGTTTTTGTTTTTAATCCGTGCATCAGCCATTGCTTCAAGCAATAAATCAAGCCCTTTATATTTCCTGATAAAACCAAAGAATAAAATATAATTTGCTGATGGATCAATCTGCAATGCTTTGCACGCTTCTGTTTTATTTACCTTTTCACCAAACAAATCATAAACAGGATGGGGGGTAAGCTTTACATTTTTTCCTCTGTAAAAAAGAAATAAATCATTCATCACTTGTTTAGACATGGCAACGAATCCATCACATGCATCAATAAAATATTTTATTAGTTGTTTGTCGCCCAACCGTTTTTCATGCGGCAATACATTATCTAAAATGCAAATTACTTTTGTTTTATTATTTCGTTTGGCGATGCGTGCAATGGTGCCAAAACAGGGAGCCATGAATGGAAGCCAGAATTTGATAAGCAGCAAATCCGGCTTTATTTTTTTTATTGCTCTGCCCACCATAATCCAGTTGAGCGGGTTGATGGAATTTACTTTTACACGTATGGAAAGTTTTTCAGGTGGTGGTTCATCGCTGTATTGTGTTTTGCCAGGGAAAAGAAAGGAGGGATATTGAAGTGAAAAGGTGTAGATAATTACCTGGTGACCGAGCTTTAAATATTCCTGCGCTAAGCGTTCATTAAATGCAGCCAGTCCACCGCGCAAGGGATGTGCCGAACCAAGTATTACAATACGTTTCAAGCGATGTTAACTTTTTCTTCCACCAGGTAATGATTTCGCTCTTGTGCATTGCGCGACACCAGCTCGCTGATGAATCCTGCTAAAAACATTTGTGAACCAATGATCATGCAGGTGAGTGAAATATAAAAAGAGGGACGGTTGGTTATTAATCTTGAAGGTTGCTGATGATACGCCATGTATAATTTGCTGGCGCCAAGATAGAGCGCAAATAAAAATCCAACTATAAAAAGAAACGTGCCGATGGTACCGAACAAATGCATGGGCCGTTTGCCGAAGCGTGACACGAACATGATGGAAAGCAGATCGAGAAATCCATTAACAAATCTTTCCAACCCAAATTTTGTTTTGCCGTATTTGCGTGCACGGTGCTCCACCACTTTCTCCGTTATCCTGCTGAATCCTGCCCACTTTGCAATCACAGGAATGTAACGGTGCATTTCGCCATACACTTCTATGCTTTTTACAACTTCTCTGCGGTATGATTTTAATCCGCAGTTGAAATCATGGAGGTTTTTGACACCCGACATCTTTCTTGTCATCCAGTTAAAAAATTTGGAGGGGATGGTTTTTGAAATGGGATCATGACGTTTTTGTTTCCAGCCCGAGACAAGATCATAGCCTTCATTTTTTATCAGTGAATATAAACCTGGAATTTCATCAGGGCTGTCCTGCAAATCAGCATCCATGGTAATGATAACATTGCCTTTGGCAGCGCTGAAACCGGTTTGCAGGGCAGCTGACTTCCCATAGTTTCTTCTGAACTTTAATCCTTTTAAAGAATTGTTTTTCTGCGAAAGCGTTTCAATCACTTTCCATGAATGGTCTTTGCTGCCATCATCCACAAAGAGCACT
>JANLUX010000348.1:0-21720 GCA_031363705.1 Bacteroidota bacterium | reverse complement strand
AAAAGGTCTTAACGTTCTTGACCTCGGTTGTGGTGACGGCACCACTGCAATACCTGAAGCAAAACTTGGTGCCAATGTTTCAGGTGTTGATATAGCAAGCAATCTCGTTGCAGCAGGAAACATCAGAGCAAAAGCTGAAGGACTTACTAATTGTACCTTTCAGGAAGGTGATGCAACAGATTTGAATGGACTGAAGGATGAGAGTTTTGATCTGGTGGTGAGCATCTTTGGTGCTATGTTCGCTCCAAAGCCTCTTGATGTGGCTAAGGAAATGGTTCGTGTTACCCGCAAAGGGGGAAGAATAGTGATGGGAAACTGGATACCTGGAGACCCCACTCTGGTAGCGCAAATACTAAAAATCAGTTCTGCCTATACACCACCACCGCCTGAGGGCTTCATTAGCCCTATGTTGTGGGGTGTAGAAAACAACGTTAGAGAACGTTTTGAAAATGCAGGCATAGCGAAAGAAAATATATCATTCGTCAGAGATACTTTTACATTTAGCGCTCCATATTCACCAACAGAACTCGTGAGCAATTTCAAGAACTACTACGGACCGACAATGAATGCTTTTGAAGCGGCTGAAAAGAATGGTAAGGCTTCGGAGTTGCAGCACGAATTAGAAGTTTTGTTTAACAGTCAAAACAAAAGTACTACTGCTAATACGACTTCCATACCAGCTACTTTCTTAAAGGTGACAGTTATTCGTTGAACTTATAGAGTAGAGCTGCTGATAACAGCGGGTTTAAGAAATTGGCGGTTCAGTGGTTAAATGAAGCTTTGTGCTTCGTATCAAGTTCAGTGGTGTCAGACAGTTTTCGTCTTCGAAATCGCCAACTTCTTGTAGCTGCAAACCGTTATGGGCAAGTTTAAACGACACCACAGCGTACTCGGTCAGACACGAGAGCCACCAAATAATCTTTTGGACAGTTTTGGACTATTTGACAAATTCTTTACATTGTAATTTAAAAGTGGAGACCAGCGACCACTCAAAAAAACGGAGTATAATCGAAATTTAAAAAATAGAAAACATGAAAAGTGTAACAATTCAAAAACTCAGTATCCTAATTGTAATCTTGGTTTCAATAGCCTCCTGCAAACAGCAAAATGATGGACAAACAGATAAAATAGTTTCCGTTATTTCACCTGATTCATTAATGAATGCTTGGAATGTAGCATGGAATAGCACTGATTCGATAACAATTTCAAAAATGCTTACCGACAAATCTTTTGTTGTTTTTTCAAACAAAAAAAAGTTGTCAGGAACGGACTCAATAATGACAAAATGGGTTAACAAGAATTTACCTCAAATTGCGAATCTAAAGACTGAAAAGATTTCTTCATCTGCTACGTCTGAAATGGCATATTACTACGGGAACTATTCTCTTGATATAACCAAGAATGATTCTGTCGTTGGTTCTGACATTGGCTGTTTTACAGCTATATGGAAACTACAGAGTGATAAGAGTTGGAAAATGGAGTTAATGTTTTTCGGAGAGGTCGCTAAGGAATAAAAACCAGCCCATAACAGCGGTTTGGCAAAAGTGGCGGTTCAGTGCTTCGTAGAAACATTTGTGCAAGGTTCAACATTTGTTCTTCGTATGAACATTTGTGCTAAAAATCGCCACATTCGCCAAGCCGCAAACCGTTACAAAAACACCACACATATTTTCGGCTTGCCGTTCCGGCTTTTGCTCCTATGATCTAAAGTGGATTCAATTTTTATCCTAAAATCCCTCTCCGATTCAACGCTTTTTGAAATCGTCTTGCATTCACCAAATGGTCATTGTAAGTTTTTGCAAATGAATGATAACCTGAGAAATCAGCTTTCGCACAAAAAAACATGTAGTTGTGTTTGCTGTAATTGAGCACTGCATCAATTGAAGAAATGGATGGAATGCAAATCGGTCCCGGAGGTAAGCCGGTGTACATATAAGTATTGTAAGGAGAATCAATTTCTTTATATACACTCAATACTCTCCGCACAGTAAAATCTCCAAGTGCAAAAACCAAGGTTGGATCAGCTTCCAGTTTCCAGCCCTTGATATACCGGTTCATATAAACACCAGCCACCATATTTTTTTCATCATTCTTTCTTGTTTCCTGTTCAACAATTGATGCAAGCGTACTAACTTCAGTTTGTGAAAGATTTATTTCGTTTGCTTTTTGTTTGCGTGCATCAGTCCAGAATTTTTTATATTCTTTTGCCATGCGGTCAAAAAACTCTTTGGCTGATGTATTCCAATACATCTCATAAGTATTAGGAATTAAAACCGACATACTATTTTGCGGAGTGAAGCCATAGGATTTTTGAATATACTCATCACGAAAAAAACTTACAATGGAAACAGAATCTGCTTCAATCTTTTTTGAGACAGAGCCTGCAAGTTGTTCCACTGTCCTTACACTATTAAAAGTAACTTTTACCGGAGTTTGTTTTCCTGATCGAAGCAGGCTGATTAATTCCTTATTATTCATTCGTGATTTTACCTGGTACTTACCGGGCTTCACATTATCCTTATAATCCATTTGCTCAGCCACCCAGGTGAATGATTCGCTATTGCGTAATAGGTTTTCTTTTTGAAGAATCCGCAAAACATCCACAAAGGTTGAACCGGTAGGAATATAAATAAATTCAACAGCACGGTGTTTTAAAATCACATTGGGAGCAAAAACTTTTCGATAGAAAGTATAAGCTGTTATTACTCCTGCAACAAACATCACTCCTATAAAAGCATACAACACACGCTTAAAGGGTGTCATTTTTTTCTTTTTCTTTTTTGCCACTGAATATTTTATTAACCGTCATTGCGAGGAACGAAGCAATCTGCTGCTATGAAAAGATTGCTTTGTCCCTCGCAATGACGAAATTTAATTTTATGTACCTAATTGTTTCAATATCATTTTCGCCTTCTCATTTTCCGGATTTCGTTTAACTATTCTTTTTAATAATACAATAGCTTCTGCTTTTCTATTTGTCGCCATCAACAATCCTGCTTTGTTTAGCAAGACTTGTTCGTAATCAGGATCAAGCGCTATAGCACGATCATATAACGCTTCTGCTCTTAGTGCATTGCCTTCATTACTTAAATAATAAAAACCGAGATTACTTAAGCCCTGCACATAATTTGGATGGTCGTTTACTAATTTCTCCAACACAATTTTTGCTTCACCGTTTTTATTCTGCATCAATAAGGCAGTAGCATATTTATTTGCAAACTCATTATAATCCGGTGTTAACCGGTAAGCTATTTGAAAATAATTTAATGCGTTATTATTATCCCCTACATTATTATAAGATTCAGCTATGCGATAACTGGTCCACGCATCATCATTATCATAGGTTTTTTTATTGAGCTGTGATAAAGCATTTACTTCACGTGCAATTTTAATCACCCGATTATAATCCTGCTTCAGATAATAAACCTGTACCAGTGATTTATAGTTTTTGCTTAGGTCCTTTTGATCCAGATATCTTAAAGCAGAGTCTAAAACTGAAATATCAAAACCAAACTTTTCAAAATAAGCGATGTATGCTTTTGCTTTTGTTTGACTGGAAGGGTTAGGATTGTTGATACAATTAATCCCGATAAAAGTTTTTATCTTATTAATTTCATTAAAAGATTTATGCACTGCAATGTGATGATCATGCACATTAACATGAGGGATATCTGTTGTTCCGTTTTCGGGCATGTGGCATTGCACACAATTGAAATCTGCTTTTGCCTGTACTGATTCTTTTTCCGAACACAAATGATCTTTACCTGCCTGATGACAATTATTGCACTTAGAATTAAAAACTTTTTTATCTGTCACTAACCTGCTTACATGCGGATCATGACAGGTAACACAGGTCAATGCATTTTTATACGGTTTCAATGCAAGCTGATTCGCTGTACTTTGTTTTTCCACACGTCTCATCGTTTCAATAAAACATTTACTGAGCTTCATACGTTCAGCGTGCGAAGCCATAATATGTTCTTCTTCGCTGCCTTTATAAACCGGCATAAACACATTCATCACTTCCGATAAATGCATACCGGGTTTGAAATCAAAAAAAGATTTTCCTTCGTTCAACACGGCATTGCCCTGTATATGACAACGCTGGCAAACATCCAGTTGAAGATTAATCGGCAGCTTGGAGGGATTCACAATACTATAATCAATTTCTTTAGCCGTATCAACAACAATACCTGCTGATTTTTGTTTTACATGTTCACTTCCCGGTCCGTGACAACGCTCACAATCAATTCCGTTTTTTATTTCAGTAAATTTATTTTCTGATCCTAATTCAAATTTTGGATAAGCATTGTGACAAGTCATACATTCCAAACCAATCAAACGGTTGAAACGTGAGTTATTGCCATTCTCAAAACCGGGCGGTAAATCCCAGTGACCTTTTTGAGTATAAAAAGTAAGCGGTGCCTGGTTGAGAAAATTATTTACATTAAAAATATGTGAGTTAGTATGCTGCCCTGAACCTACAATATAATTAATCGTTTGAATTCTTTTATGCACTGTATCTTTTCCTTCCAACCTGAACTCCATGAACTTCAAACTATCTCCTTCCCAATATGGATGGTAATAAAAATCTTTGTACTTGTCATACACTAAAGCATGTTCATCAAACCGTGCAGCGGATTTTTTTTTACTTGCAATATCAAATGATTTCCCCATGCCTGTTTCCAGATAAGTGTTGTAAATACTTTCGTGACACAAACGGCATTGACTCATCCCAACATACTGTGTGGAGTCATTTAAACTTGCATACGTTTTTTTTGATTCAACAGATTTTTTTTGTGGAGAGCAAAACCAGTTGATAAAAAAAATTGTGCTGCACAGTGCAAAAAGAAAAACTGCACGTACTGCTGATGCACTCATATCACCGGCTTTGGACGAATGATCTGCATTAAAGTTACCGAATGCCATCCGCCATTAAAAACTACCCAATCTTTCAGCTCGCCACATTCTTTGTAACCGGCTTTCTTGAAAAGATTAATACTTACCTGGTTTGAGTTCTCAATCTGGCAATGGAGCTGGTGCAGGTTAAGTGTATCAAAACAATATTTTGTGAGCAACTTCAATGCTTCTGTTGCATAACCTTTTCCGCGCTCTTTCTTATCACCCACTAAAATGCCTACTCCTGCCCTGCGTTGTTGCGGTTCAAATTCATAAAGATCAACATAACCAATGGTGGATCCTCGGTGAGCTTCCTTAATAACTTCTATTGCAAGACGCAATTGCTTTGCTATATAAATATCCTGCACTGCATTTTTGTAAAACTGTTCAATTGTGTAGCGCGAATAAGGAACCAAGGTTCCGCTCACCGGCCAGATGTCAATGTCATTTTCATAGATCATCATCAGGTCAACATCCTGCGGTTCTAAAGCGCGTAAAATAATACTTGTGCCTCTTATCATAAAATATTTATTTCTCCTTTGTAAACAAAAGTGGCTTCACCTTCGAGCCATACATTTTTGAAACCCTCTTTATCTTTTTCGTATTGCACATATAATTCTCCTCCGGGTGTTTTTACTTTCTGCCTTCCGCTTTCAGCAATCTGTCTGGTAAAAGCTGCAGCAAGCACTGATGCGGTAACTCCTGTGCCGCAACTTAATGTTTCATCCTCCACTCCGCGTTCATAAGTCCGGATGTTTAAGCAATCATCCTGTATCTCCACAAAATTTACATTGATTCCCTTTTCACGATAAGTATCGTTGTTCCTTATTTTCCTTGCGTCTTCAATCAGATTCACATCATTAGCTGATTTAACAAAATGAACATAATGTGGCGAACCGGTGTCAAGCACAATATCATTGCCGCTCAACTGTAGTTGCTTCACATCATTCATCTGCAGCCGTACTAAATTATTGTTTTCATTTATAATAACCGCTTTATGCGATCCGTCAATGGCAGCAAAATTTGTTTCGTTTCCAATATATTTTTTGTGTGCAGCAAAATTAACGATGCATCTTCCACCGTTGCCACACATAGAACTGATATTTCCATCTGCATTATAATACTGCATTAAAAAATCCGTTTCTTTATCCGGAGCAATCATCATGAGTCCATCGGCACCAATGCCAAATCTTCTGTTACATAAAAACCGTACTTGTTCTTTACTGAATGTAATTGCCTTAGTCATGCAATCAATAATAATAAAATCATTACCTGTGCCCTGGTATTTATAAAAGCTTAAAAGCATGGTTGTAAAAATAAATCAATTAGCAATAGGCAATGGGCAATAAGCAAAGGACAGACGATGCTGTAATATTAAACAGAGTTGGCTGTTAAAGCCGGTCAAAACTTCTGGTTAAAGTAATGTTAAATTCAGATTTCATTCATAATGGCAGTGTAATTTTGGTGGCATTCAATTTGATCATTAAAAAAAAATAAAAAATTCTTCTTAATTTTAAATTACAGATAAAAATAAAATCATGAATATATTAAGAAAAAATGTTTCGGTAATGTTAGCTGCACTAATAGGCAGCGTGGGTGGAATCGGTATTTACAAAAACTATTTTGATTCCGTTCCAACTTCTACACATTACATCAGTGCTAAGCTACCTGTTCAAAAAGTAAATTATACAGGTTCAGTTCCAACCTCGCTAATTGATTTTACTACCGCTGCAGAAAACACAGTTCCGGCAGTTGTTCACGTTAAAACAAGTTATGAATCCAAAGGTGGTTACAACAGTCCGTTCTTCGATCCATTTGGAAATTTCTTTTTTGGAAATCCTCATCAGCAACAAAGAATGCCGCAACAACAGGCAAGCGGATCAGGAGTAATTATTTCTGAAGATGGTTATATCGTAACCAATAATCATGTGGTGGACGAGGCTCAAAAAGTGGAAGTGACCCTGGATGACAAACGTACATACACTGCAAAGGTGATCGGTACTGATCCTTCTACTGATCTTGCACTTTTAAAAGTTGAACAAAAGGGTTTGCCTTATATCAGTTATGGAAACTCATCTAATGTGCGGGTGGGTGAATGGGTGCTGGCAGTTGGTAATCCATTTAATCTTACTTCAACTGTAACAGCAGGAATCGTGAGTGCAAAGGCACGCAACATACATATACTGCCTGATCAGAAATTTCCGATTGAATCATTTATACAAACAGATGCTGCGGTTAATCCCGGCAATAGCGGTGGTGCTTTAGTGAATACAAATGGTGAACTGATTGGTATCAATGCAGCTATTGCATCCAACACAGGTTCTTATTCAGGATATTCTTTTGCAATACCGGTAAACATTGTTAAAAAAGTAGTTGACGATTTACTGGAGTATGGAAATGTACAACGCGGATTTATCGGAGTAAGCATTCGTGATATTGATGCTGCTCTTGCAAAAGATAAAGACCTGAAAAATTATAATGGAGTTTATGTAAATGGTTTGACACCCGGTGGTGCTGCCTCTTCTGCAGGAATTAAAGAAGGAGATATCATTACCAAAATAAATGACGCACCTGTAAGGACCTCACCAGAGTTGCAGGAACAGGTTGGATTGTATCGTCCGGGGGATAAAATAAATGTTACGCTCCTGCGTGATGAAAAAGAAAAAGTGCTTACCGTTACTTTAAGAAATAAAGAAGGAAACACCAATGTTATAAAAAATGAAACTGAAGTAGTGAATGCTTTGGGTGCAACATTGGAAAATATCAGCAACGGAGAAAAATCTAAATTAGGAATTGAAACAGGTGTAAAGATAAAAGACCTCGGTACCGGTAAATTAAAAAGCGCAGGTATTAAAGATGGTTTTATCATCACCCGCATTGATAATAAAGATGTGGCGAGTGCAAGCGATGTGATTGATTATCTGCAAAACAAAAAAGGCGGAGTGCTGATAGAAGGAATTTATCCAAATGGCATGAGAGCTTATTATGGGTTTGGAATGTAAGAAAGCGTTTAAATTACTGAGTGAATTTAAAGTGTTAATATAATAAAAACGAGGCTGCTTTTAAACGAGGCAGCCTTTTTTATTTTGTTGAAGGATAGTTAATCTTAATGTCAGATAAAATTATTGGAGTTTTAAACTGTCCTAAATGAGTTGCAAAAGCAAAAATAATTTCTGATTCAGCATTAACAATAATTATGATTGTGGTTTATGATACCGGCCAACAGGTCAACAGTACATTTAAAAAATAGAAAAGAAAGTTAGGTTAATATTTTATTGTTTTATCACTTCTTAATTGTCACCAGCGAACTTGTCACTTCATTACTCTTATGACCTGCCCTGTCAACAACATAAATTGAAAAAGTAGTTGTTTGCTGGTTAGAGCTATCAGTTAACGAAATGTTTTTTAAAACAACATTCAACGTACCTTGAATTGGGATGGTTGTACCTGATGGAGCTAATTGTTCCACACGATAACTGTAAGGAAGGTGAATGCGATTGTCTGTTAAAAAAAGATTTTTTGCATCAGGGCTGTTCTCACCAAGATCACCATCTCCATCAGTATATCTAATTGTAAATGTTATTGAATCTTTGTTTTGTAAAACAGTAGATGGAGACAAGCTTACAAATTCTATCCGTGGAGTTGAATCATATTCTTTCTTGTCCTCTTTCTTGCAGGAAACAACAACTAACAATAATGCTGACAACAAATATCTACTGAACATAAAACGCGAAATAAGTTTTGTAATAATCCAATGATTCGTTTCGTGGAAATTCAGCATCGGTAGTATGATGTCCGTCATTTACATACACCCGGAAATAAACAGTGGTTCCGCTTGACCAAAATCCCGTGTTTACTATAACCTGCCAAACTGTATATAAACTATTATAACTTCCATTAATAATAGTTGCATTAGTGAAATCATCTTTTTGGGTGGAGCATTTTATGCTGAAGCTTGTAAAGTTGGCAGGCAATGTAGCAGCAGTTCCATCAGCTGTATCCAAAACTAAAATGGGTAGTGTAATAAAAATACTTGCAGGAGTAATAAATGGCATATAGGGAACATTATTCTGCCTTATGGTATCTATCCGCACTCCACCTGGATCAAGGGCCCAGTAGCCAAGTACGTTGGGTTGTAAATCTGGTTTTACCGGAGAGTTACCAAATTGATCACGTGCACCATTTTGTATCCATGTTTTTATATGATCAATATCACTTTGCGGCAGCCGTACTCCGTTGGAAGGCATGAACTGAGGAGTGGATGTGGTGATGCGTTCAAACAAAAAAGAGTTTCCAGTATCACCGGGAATAACTCTGTAATTAAAAAATTTAATATTATCCACTGTTGTCAGGTTTACTTCCTGATAAACCAATGTGGAAAAAGTGGATTGTATGGTTCTGTAATCAGGTTCAAAGGTTCCGTCATGACAACCGGGATTAGCGCATTTCGGAAAAAATATGTTTTTATGCAATCCTGTAATAGTGTTCGGGTCAGGTTCTATTGGGTTTGGGTTATTGTTTGTTGTCGGGTAATCAATAGAATCATAAGGATTTTCAGGCGTTTCCGTTTCCTTACATGATAATGCACATAACAACCATACAGCAATAAAACAATAAAACAATTCCTTAATCCTCATCAGTAAAAAGCATTAATTAATAAATCGTTAAACGCAGCAGGCTTCAACATGCCTGCAGGAATGGCAGTGTCAAACCCAAGAATATTTGCAATAGTTGGAACGATTTCAATGCTCTCCCCTATCGGGCTGTTAAATACCTGGTTTTGTTTTACCACATTTGGTGGTCCGAGCACCATGCAGAAAATATCCCTCGCCATCTGGTCGCCCGTTAAATCTACGCTAGCTGTATGATCCAATGCTCTGCGTCCGTAAGCATCAATTTGTGTGTTACCATTAAAATTACGTCCATGTTCAGGTGCAACAATTAATATCGTGTCATTCATCATTCCCGGTGTATTCTGTATGGTATTCCAAAGGTGCGCAACTGCATAATCCGCTTTGCGAATGTTATCAGCGTAAGGAGTAAACTGGAAATGACATACATCCACATCCTGCATATTCACCACCAATAGCTCAGGCTGGTATTGCTGAATAATTTTTTCAGCATAATAGATATTGAGCATGTCATTGCTCATTCCACCAGGAATATTCCATGGATTGGGATTTGCATTCGCATACAATTGAGAAATAAAATTCTGCAGACTGGCTGCATCACTCTCCGTATTGGTAATTCCTGCTTCACCATTTATATAAGCATGCTGGAAATTATTATTTGAAAAGTCACGGATGTTGTGAATCATTGCCTGTTCATTACTTGAGAAATTGTGTGGATTCCCCAACGCATTAAATCCCTGTGGATTGATGAGTGCAGTTGGCGCAATAAAATTGGCTCCGTAATTTGCACCGTAATTTGCGAAGGAACTATAGTTTAATGCTGGATAGGGTCCGAGCATATTTGCAACCCACCAGCAATTCCTTGCTGATTGCTGCGGAGAATTATGTTTACGGTAGTATTCAAAAATGGTGGGCACCTTAGGATGATCTTTAATGTTTAGATCTGCAGTAGTGTATTGACCCGTCATCGCCACTGTGTGACCGTTGTAATGTCCTGTCGGTCCTTCATTGTAACGAAACTGCCGGAATAAAGAAGCACTGTTTTGCAAAGGTGTTGTTAGAGGTGATGGCAAGGCAGACATTCCGGGAGCAATATCCGCTGAAATACTTGCTGTACCGCTGAGCAGGTTAGGCATTAAATTTCCATCTGCCATTTGTACTGATTCCAGATTGCGAACGCCACCTGCAAACAAACAAAACACTACATGATTTGCTTTCCGGATTCCGGTTGCAGCAAACAATCTTCCTGAAGGTAGAATATAAGGAGCAGCAAATGCACCTGCTGCTGCCAGCCCCGCACGTTTAATAAATGTTCTGCGTTTCATTTTAGAATTTTAGTAAAACCGGTATTCATCAGCGGTCATCAATGCATAATAAATCACCACCGGAGTGACATTTGCATTCATCCTCAGCGTTTCTTTTAAATAATAATTCTCAAATGCACCTGCTTCGCGGTTGTATAATTTTTTATAGGTATTGGTTATAAATTGTATCGTATCTCCATTTACACTTGGCTGAGAAGGAATAACTGAGCCAGGTATGTTGATTAAATTCAGAATGATGCGGTCTTCAATCATTTTCTTATCACCGAAAGCATTGTATAAAGTATTTAAACTTACAAGAGCTGACTGTGGAATATTAGTGCCAAATAAATCAGCGTAAGCAATAGAAATAAATTCAGTGGTATTCTTTACGTTATTTTTTACCGAACCATTTTGCTGCACTGTTACTGGATTAACCTCATAAAGAAATGTCTTCTCCTTTTTACAGGAAACCAATGTTATAATAATTATTACCAACAGCTTTCGCATTTGCCTTTGACGGTTTTACATTTATGTTATTAACACTGCTCCTACTCCACTCTATTAATTACTAAATACATATTCATCCATTGAAAGAATATCTTTTTGCATCTGAATAAAGTCATTACTGTTTTTGTATTTGATAGTAGCTTCATTCATCTCTACAGTTTTCGGCTGTCGAAAGAGAAATTTCTGATAAGCTCTTATTACCTGTCCCTCGTAGTAATCAATACTTGCAAAAAAAATATTCAGGAAATCTGTTTTGCTTGCACCGGTTTGAAGGAATAAAGCAGAATTATTTCCATCCACCATCGAAGCGGCTGCATTCTGTTCCTGCTGCGTTGGAGACCTGTATAGAAAATGTTGAAACATACTCACCACAAAATTTACTGAACCCATGTTAATCTGGTCGTAGAAATAATTATCTACCATTGCACGGTGCATGTCAATTATGGTAATAGAATTATTTGCAAATAAAGTGGGAGCATTTTGCAGCGTTTGTAAGCGGGCAATTTCATAATTCAATATATTCCACACGGTGATGTAGGTGCTGTCATGTGCAAGCAAATCAAACAGGTAAATTTCGTTCGGAATTTCTGTAGAGTCAAGATTATTCAGCAATTCAATTCTGAAATCATCATAAGTATGTCCATAATATTCCTGTTTTGTAAAGAGATCATTTAAAAACTGGATGCGGTCATTCTTCGATAATAAATGCTGATACAATTTTGTTAATCCATCATTCATTTCTGTGGCCGATGGTTCACGACCAAGTACACGTATATAAGTCCTTGTTATGTAATCCTCGTAAACCTGTTGGTCAATCGTATTGTCAGGCGGAGGAATATTTCCGGGAACTATTTCTTCCTCTGTTTTAGAACAGGAAACGAGCACTAAAAAAAAGAGGATGATGAATTGCGGGAAACGCATTGAATTATTTACGTAAATGTATAGCTATTTATTGCCTGGCTGCAACAATGAATTGAGAAATTATTCACAAACAATTACTAATTACATCATTGATTTTTTAAGGATGAAATAAATAACTCCAGTTTTCCATTATGTCTTGTCTGCAACTCTTTGTCAAAATTATTTTGATTGACACGGTATCGTTTGTATGACATAAACCATGCATTGCCTGGTAATTTATCCCCGGGAAACGAAAACATATAACGTTGTTTATTGTGTAACGAAAGAGAATGGATTCCTGTAATAATTTCAGCTATTGCATGGTATTTTATATTAAGCTTTTCGCGAAACGCTAATTCACTGTTCATGGAATTATAAACGCTATCTAACCGTTCGCATGCATCCACCATATAGTTTCCAAATACGGTTTCATCATCTTTATAGTTGGTATAAGTAATCGTTTGCTTAGCATTTGCACCATATTTATAATTCAGGAAACGAATAGCACCTTGTTCACCAACAAACGTTGCAAGATTCTCATTATAATCAACACTGCTGGGCAAATAAACAGTGGCGTGTGTAAGTTCATGAATAATTAATTCTGCTATCTGCCCTTCCTTACGTTTAATCATGTTCGACAAAACAGGATCACGAAACCAACCCAACGTTGACCATGCACTCACAGGTGCATATTCGGTATCATACCATTGTCGTTTTAACTTTTCTTCTTCGGGCAAACCTTTTTCTTTATCAAAAAAACCTTTGTAAGAAACATAACCAAGAAAAGGAAAATACCATTGATAAGCTTTCATTGCAAAAGGTTCACATGCTGTTAAAACCCAAAGCACAGGTTTACCTTGCTGATCATAAAACGTAGTATAATTTTTTGAATCTTTTAAACCCAGTGAATCAACAGCATATTTTCTGATTTCGCGGATGAGCAATAATTTCTGTTTTACAGAATCAGGAACTGCTTTATCTTCTAAGCACGCATTTACATCACGTGCATTGTAAATAATATGCAATTGACCTTTTAATTGTTGAATTCCATAGATCACTAATTTTAAATTACTGAGAATAAGAATCAAAACCAATAAAAAGAACCAGCCTGTAATTTTTTTTAAAATACGCATTAATATTTGATTCAGGATAACAACAATTGAACATCACAAAAATATAATTCCATTTCTGATAGCTTATTCAGGATAGTTCTAAAGTTTTTTATCGTTAAGATGCTTCTTTCACCCGGTAATATTTTACTGACTAAAAATCAATCCTTATGTTTGTTAAAATTAAATTATGAAAAAAATTTTACTTCTTCTCATCACACTTTGCACAAGCTCCTCCATATATGCCCAAACTTTTAATGCAAGTGGTGATACTATTCCTGATGATGGATCTTCTGTTTATTTTGATCTGATGGTAAGTGGTTTGAATCCTTCAGTTATTGATACCAATTTTGGTTTAGAAGGCATTTGCATTAATATCAATCATACTTATGATGCTGATCTTGATATTTACCTGGTTGCACCTGACAGTACGGTAATTGAACTTTCAACAGGAAATGGAGGCGGTGGACAAAATTATTCCACAACTTGTTTTACTGATAGTGTAAACACACTGATCTCATCAGGCAGTGCTCCGTTTAACGGTTCGTATAAGCCTGAAGGGTTTTTAAGTGCTATCAATAACAATCAAAACGGAAACGGATTGTGGCGGCTTTTTATTCACGATACTTATCCTTTTGCCGATTATGGAATTGTATTAAACTGGAGCCTGACATTTGGCTATAATCCATGCAAGCCATTTTATTTTCCTTCCAGCAACCTTCCCATTGTTATAATTAATACACAGGGACAAATTATTCCTGATAATCCAAAGATAACAGCTCACATGGGTATAATTGATAATGGTGCAGGTATTAGAAATTATGTTACAGATACCTTCAATAATTATAACGGTTATATTGGAATTGAAATTAGAGGAAGCAGTTCACAGGGTTTTCCTAAAAAATCTTTTGGATTTGAAACACGCGATAGTGTTGGAGTTGAGCTGGATGCTTCTATCTTGAATATGCCTGCAGAACACGATTGGATTCTGAATGCAAATTATACTGATAAATCCCTGATGCGAAACACACTCACTTACCAAATGGCAATGTGGATGGGTCATTATGATGCACGTTATCGTTATTGTGAACTGGTTATTAACGGACAATACCAGGGCATTTATATTTTGTCAGAAAAAATAAAACGCGATCAGAACCGTGTTGATATTGCAACTCTCTCAACATCTGATACCACCGGTGACGAGCTTACAGGAGGATATATTATTAAGCTTGATAAAACCACCGGAAGCAGTGGAGCAGGATGGACATCCAACTATATCCCCGATAACGGAGGACCACATCCTTACTATCAGATTGAGTATCCGAAAGCAACTACCTTACTTCCTGTGCAGCAGAATTATATTCATGCGCTGATTGACAGTTTTGAAAATGTAATGGCATCACCAAATTTTGCGGATTCGGTGATAGGTTATCCTCATTTTATCAACGACCAATCTTTTATTGATTTTTTTATTATCAATGAGCTTGCAAAAAATATAGATGGATACCGGTTGAGCAGCTATCTCTATAAGGACAAAAACAGTAACGACAGGCATTTGTATGCAGGACCCATGTGGGATTTTGATATTGCATGGGGAAATGCTGATTATTATAATGGAAGTAATAGTACAGGCTGGCAATTTTTATTTCCTTTTGCAGGAGATGCATTTCAAATTCCGTTCTGGTGGAATAAGCTTTTGCAGGATCCTGTTTACAGGAATAAATTAAAATGCCGTTGGAATACATTACGTACATCCATTATCAATACTAACTACCTGTTCAATCATATTGATTCTGTTGCACTGATGCTTGATGAAGCCAAAGACCGCAACTTTACTGCATGGCCCATTCTGGGTGTGTATGTGTGGCCTAATCCTTCACCATTACCTACCACGTATGCAGGATGTGTTGCTGCATTAAAATTATGGCTCATTGCACGCATCTCATGGCTCGATCAGAATATGCCCGGAGTTTGCAGCCTGGCAGGAATTGAAGATGCATCAGGTAAATCACAAACAGTACATGTATTTCCTAATCCGTTCTCTTTTAGCACGCGATTCACTTTGCCTGATTATAACTCAAAGGAGCAATTACTTATCATAAAAGATTTATCAGGAAGAGAAATTAGAAGAACCCGGTTTTCCGGTGGTGAATTTCTATTTCAACGGGAACATATTGAAGATGGAGTTTATCTCTATGAAATTTTTGATAACGGAATTTTTATTGCCAGCGGGAAATTAGTTATGCAATAATCATTTGGATGGTGGCATAAGTTTTATATAACATATTTATAAAATTAAAAACGTATGAACAATATCTTTCGCGGATTAATAGCAGGTTACGGAGCAAAAAAATTAGGTGGAGGCTGCTTCAGCATGGTTATCATTTTTATTTTGATCTGGGTGGCTTTAGGTCAATGTAATTAATTTCTGATTTTGTAGATCTTTAATTGGAAGGGTATAACTACGCAGAATCCTGTTTAGTTATTCGCTTGATTTGTTATTATCCATCTGTGATTTAATTATTCTTAAGGTAATAAAATCGATATCACCACCGAAAAATTTATCCAATACTTTTTGAAAAACAATATCTGTATTGTTTAATTGTGCAAACAAAGTCATAGCAGATTTTAGTTTCATATCATCAGGACTTCCAAAAATTTTATTTGCATCCTTGGTATTAAGCTTTAACAATTCATTGGAAATCTCTATAAGCCTTTTACCTAAAACCGGGTGATTCAAAAAATCATCCGCCTCTTTAATATCTTTTATAGCATAGAACTTTGAGGTTGAGCTGGAACCTAAACCAATTATCTGAGGAAAAATGTACCACATCCAATGGCTTTGTTTCTTTCCTTTTTTAATTTCAGTCAAAGCAATTTCATAATCCGTTGCCTGTGCCTCCACAAATCTTTGCAACCTATTTTGAGTTTCGGTTTGGTTTCCATCAGACATAATAAATGGATTTTTATTTTATCAATTAAAATGAGTTGTTTCTCTTACTTCACCAGGCTTCAAATTTCCAAGATGCACTGCTCCTACTCTCACTCTTATCAAACGTAATGTAGGAAAACCTACAGCAGCAGTCATCTTTCTCACTTGTCTGAATTTACCTTCAGTAAGTGTGATCGAAACCCATGATGTAGGTCGGTGTTTGTCTCTTATCGTGTGTGTTCTTGAAAAATCAGGTGTTGTATTTAAACGCATTACGTTACAGGGTTGTGTGCGGTATTTCACATTCCTGATTCCAATCTCAACACCTTGTTTAAGTTTCTCTATTGCTTCATCAGTAATCTCTCCATCCAGCTGCGCGTAGTAATCTTTTTCTGTTTTACTGCTACGTATGTATTCACTCATTTTGCCATCAGTAGTTAACAGCAGTAAGCCTTCACTGTCTTCATCCAACCTTCCGATTGCCATCGTTCCTTCAGGAAAATCATATAATTCATTCAGCAGTTTCTTCTTTTTTAATTCACATACAAACTGACATAGGTAGCCATAAGGTTTATGCAGAATAAAATGCCGGTGAGTAATACCATCAATGTGAGATTTTATAAGCATACTTTTTCTATTCAAAATTCTCTGCAAATTTATTGATAGTATTTTTTAACAGGAATTAAATTTAATAAGGGCTCAGTTTTTCTAAACACTCACCCGATATTAATAATAATTGCGGCATTCCCTTAGTAGTTATTTATACTGAACTGAAAACAAAAGTTGACTTATCCGGTTTATAAAATCATCATATTTTGATATCTATAAACTTCCATTACATTTGAACCCATAACCCCTTAAAAAAAACAAACATGAACTTTATCGCAATCTTAGTAGCAGCTCTCATACCCATGATTATGGGTTTCGTATGGTATCACCCCAAAGTATTCGGTACAGCCTGGATGCGCCTTGCGGGAATGACAGAGGAAAAAACTAAACAGGGTAATATGGCTGTGAAATTCGGCTTGTCATTTCTGTTCAGCTTAATGATTTCTTTTGTACTGAACACACTGGTGGTTCACGATGGTTTTATAGAAGGTGCATTGTATTACATCACCAATCACACGATGGTGCCTGAACCCGGAAGCCAGCCAGCACAGTGGCTCGAGTATTACCGGACTACGCTGGCTCCATCCAACCACATTTTTAAACATGGTGCCTTTCACGGTTTCTTTCTGATAGGATTGTTTATTATTCTCCCGGTGATTGCAACCAATGCTATTTTTGAAGGTAAGAGTGCAAAATATGTTGCAGTGAATGCAGGTTACTGGATTATTACAATCACGCTTATGGGAGGGATTATAGCTGCGTGGAGATAAAAATTTTTTTCCATAATAAATAGATGTGCCTGGCATGTTAATTTATGAGAGTTAGTAAAAATTAACGCTGATGGAAAAAAGAATTATCGGAATGCTCTTAACTATTCTTGGAATAGCGGGGTTGATTGCAGCTGCTTATTTTTTTATGCGTGGTGGTGAAAATAATTTCGCATTTAAATCTATTGCTATTTACGGCATATTGGGAATTATATTTTTTCTTTCAGGCATTGCGCTGATAAAAAATACCCACGACAAGGCAACATAAAAAAAATATTCATTAAAACAGGAATTACTTAATCCTTGCAATTACAAGAGGGAGAAAAATAGACTCGTGCATCAGGCAATAAACTTTTTATGCGTTGCTGCTCCAACTCAGTAAATAAAATACCACGTAATTCCCATTGACGCAAGCTGTACATACCCCTTAGTTCATCAGGCACTACGCTTAATTCGTTATCCCACATTTCCAGCACTTCAAGGTTTTTAAGTTTGCCCATTTCAGCAGGAAGCGCTTCAATCAAATTACGGTTCAATCCCAAAAAAGTTAAATTGCCTAAATCACCAATGGTTGCAGGTAATTTTTTTAAGTCGTTATTAGATAAAATTAGTTTCTCCAAATTCGTGAGCTGATTTATTTCCGCAGGTAATTCTTTTATTTTATTATGAGAGAGATTTAAAATTTGTAAATTCTTTAGCTCGAAAATTTCTTTTGGAACTTCTCTTAATTTTTTCTTGCTTAGATCAAGAATAAAAACGGAATCAGGGTTTTGAAGTGCAACCGCTAAATTTTTATAAACCTTTTGTTTTGATAACGAAGTACTATCTAACAATGTCTGTGAAAACAAACTTTTTGTTACAAACAAAATAACAAACAAGGTTACTATTTTTTTAAAACACATTCATTATATCGCTGCAACGCCATTCGTACATTCGTATGAAATTCGTATTCGTTGATGTTGCTTCAACGCAAAAATCAGGATAATAGTTCGATGCTCCGTTTTTTATCTTGCTTCATTTGTTCGATCAATGCTTCTGCCGATACAAATTTTAATTCATCACGCAAAAAATGTTTGAAAAATATGGTGATTTGCCGCCCATACAGATCCTGATCAAAATCAAAAATGTTTACCTCGATGCTTCTTTCTCCATCATCAAAAGTGGGTCTGGTGCCAATGCTTAATGCTCCATTGTAAAAGATACCGTTATGTCCTGCGATTGTTTCTGCCGGACCACCAATAGCAACCTGCACAGCATAAATTCCATTGGGAGGAATCAGTTTATGTTGTTCTTTCACTTCAATATTTGCAGTAGGAAAACCAAGTGCACGTCCCAATTGTTTTCCTTTCACCACAGTTCCACTGATGCAATAATCATGGCCCAGTAAAGTAGATGCTTCAGCCACAGAAGCAGATTGTAAAGCTTTTCTGATTCTTGTTGAACTGATAGCAACTGCATCAATATCCTGTTCGGGAATTTCTTCCAGTTCAAAACCAAATTGCGGTGCCATCTTTTCAAGTTCTTTCAATCCTCCTTTCCGGTCGTGGCCGAAATGATGATCATAACCGATTATTAATTTCTTCACCCCTACTCCATCCACCAGAATATTTTTTACAAAATCAGCATGACTAAGTTGTGAAAATTCCTTTGTAAAAGGATGAATGACCAAATGCTGAATGCCATAGCGTTCAAGTAAGGCAGTTTTTTCTTCCAGTGAAGTGAGTAATTGTAAATTATGCTGGTGGGGAAATAAAACCAGCCTCGGATGCGGATTAAAAGTGAGCACAACAGATTCTCCTTTTATAGCAATTGCTGCTTCATTCAACCTTTTAATTATCTGCTGATGACCTGCATGAACCCCATCAAAAGTTCCGATAGTAACAACGGGATTTGTAACCCCGCTGAATTCATTTACATTGTGATAAACTTTCATTTTTATACCCCTGTCAGGGTTTGGAACCCTGACAGGGGTTGAGCGTTAAATGTTAATAAAATAATGGGGGGCAAAAGTAACCTTTCCTGCTGACCTTATTTGTTTTTGTCTATTTTCGCGCTCTCAAAAAACTAAAATAGCAATTCATGTATAAAGGTAAAATTGTTCAGGTAATCGGTCCCGTTATTGACGTTAGTTTTGATGTTGAAGGCGAGGAGTTGCCAAATATCCTCGAAGCCCTGGAAATCACCCGTCCCAATGGACAAAAAGTTGTGTTGGAATGTCAGCAGCATATTGGCGAGGACACAATCCGAGCTATTGCAATGGATTCCACTGATGGATTAACACGCGGCATGGAAGTGCTTGCAACTGGTTCTCCTATTAAAATGCCAATCGGTGACGCCATTAAAGGACGTCTTTTTAATGTGATCGGTGAAGCCATTGACGGCATAGGTCCGGTGAGTAATAAAAATGGATACCCTATCCATCGTGATGCTCCGAGGTTTGAGGATCTTTCTACTGAATCGGAGGTGCTTTATACAGGTATCAAAGTAATTGACTTATTGGAGCCTTATTCCAAAGGTGGAAAAATTGGTTTGTTCGGTGGTGCCGGTGTAGGTAAAACCGTTTTGATTATGGAGTTGGTAAATAATATCGCCAAAGCTTATGCAGGTCTTTCCGTATTTGCCGGTGTAGGTGAACGTACGCGTGAAGGAAATGATTTGTTGCGTGAGTTTTTAGAATCAGGCGTTATTAATTATGGTGATGATTTTAAGCACAGCATGGAAAGTGGCGGATGGGATTTATCTAAAATAGATTTCGAAAAATTAAAAGACAGCAAAGCAACATTGGTGTTCGGTCAGATGAATGAACCTCCTGGAGCACGTGCACGTGTAGCACTTTCAGGTTTGACAGTGGCTGAATATTTCCGTGATGGTGATGAGAAATCAGGCGGTCGTGATATTTTATTTTTTATTGATAACATCTTCCGTTTCACACAGGCAGGTTCGGAGGTATCGGCTCTTTTAGGTCGTATGCCTTCAGCGGTAGGTTACCAACCAACACTTGCAACGGAGATGGGACAGATGCAGGAACGTATCACATCAACAAAACGTGGTTCTATCACATCTGTTCAAGCAGTTTATGTACCTGCTGATGACTTGACAGATCCTGCTCCTGCCACTACGTTTGCTCACTTAGATGCTACAACGGTATTAAGCCGCAAGATTGCTGAGTTAGGAATTTATCCTGCTGTGGATCCTTTGGATTCTACATCACGAATATTATCTGCAGCCATTTTAGGTGAAGATCATTACAACACAGCACAACGAGTTAAAGAAATTTTACAGCGTTACAAAGAGTTACAAGATATTATTGCCATCCTTGGTATGGATGAGTTAAGTGATGAAGATAAACAGGTTGTTCACCGTGCAAGACGTGTGCAGCGTTTCTTATCACAACCATTCTTTGTTGCCGAGCAGTTTACCGGATTAAAAGGAGTGCTTGTACCGATTGAAGAAACCATTAAAGGATTTAAAATGATCCTTGCAGGTGATGTGGACGAATATCCTGAAGCAGCGTTCAACTTAGTTGGTACCATTGAAGACGCAATAGAAAAAGGAAAAAAATTGTTAGCAGAAGCAAAATAATTTGATGATTTGGTGATTTGATAATTTGATAATTGTCAACACCATCATCATCAAATCACCAAATTATCAAATCATCAAATGTTTTTAGAAATCATCACTCCCGATAAAAAAGTTTTTGAAGGCGAAGTAAAATCTGTTCTTGTGCCTGGTACAAAAGGTCAGTTTCAGATGCTGGAAAATCATGCTGCCATTATCTCAACCCTTGTTAATGGTAAAGTAAAAATTAAAACAGCAACAGGTGAAGAATCATTTGATGTTAAAGGCGGGGTTGTGGAGATGATTGATAATAAAGTGACAATACTTGCTGAGAGTGCATAGTAATCTCTGAATAATAAATAATATGACGCTCTGCTTATGCAGGGCGTTTTTTTTTGGATATATTTTTGGAAATCCCACCCCTTTTAAAAAAAAACTATTTTTAAAATTTATTTAAATAGCTTGAGATAATTGAAATTTGTTTCAGGCAGACTAATTAATTCA
>JANLUX010000346.1:0-2681 GCA_031363705.1 Bacteroidota bacterium | reverse complement strand
CAGATCAAGTATTTTTAATTGGTCTAATGGTACCGGCTTAATTAATAATCTCCCTGAAACATCCAAAACACTGACAGAAGCATTTTTTAATTCCTCCGGAGGCTGAATTGTAACAATTGAATTTGCTGGATTAGGATAAACTTTCACTATGTTGTTCGAAGTATGAGGTGTAGTTAAGGAAGTGAAAGTGTTGCAATTAACTGGGAGAGGCAGTGGCGAAATTCCAAACACTCCCCAATCAACAAAACCGAGATAATCAACTGCACAATTACTATCCACTTTAAACATCCATTTTCTATAGTTATCACAGCCATCAAAGCAGTCATTGAATTCAAAATAAAAATCATAATATCTATCGTTGCCTGCTGTGTGATAATCCATTTTCCCGGCTCCTCCTATCATCTGATCCGGCTCGCCATAAATGACACCCGGTTCCATTTCAATACTATCAATCAAAGCATAAATATTCCATAATGAATCAGTGTGCAACAATGCATAATTACCAAATGACCAGTTAAAAAACTGAGCAACATTCAAATCATATTTTACAACTAATGAATCAATAAATGAGTTGCCTGTTATCGCATTTAAGTTTTGCCATGCCTGAGTCCAGGCATAATTAGTATCAACCTGCACTAACAGACCGTGATAGGTTTGCATAAGAGTAGTATTATCGTGTACACAATACAAATTAAAAATACTGTCACGTTCAGGAATTGATGTTGCATTAAAAATTGCAGCCAATCCTTCCGCAATGGTATCCTGCCAAAGCTGCGGAATTCGTACCAGGGCAGTATCAGCACTTTGAAGCTGAATGATTCTTCTTATGCTAAGATTTTTAATGTCACGTTCATATTCCTGCGCTAATAATTGAGGCACGATACAGCTTGAGGAAACTTGTGCCCTTGCTATACAGGAAGAGCACATCAGGAGAAGGAATAAAAATTTTTTCATCTTGTAAGTTTTGTAATTGAATATAGACATAAGATATTTTATCAGTGTTGTATTACCAGATAGTTAATCATTCTTTATTTTTAAAAACAACTTTTTTATCCGGCATTTATTAATACGGTATATTATTTTTGCACTGTGTTGAAGCTAAAATTAAAAATAATTTATTTGTTCTGGCTACCAATTACAGCAAATTTATTATTCCTTAACAAATCCTATTCTCAATCAATAACTTTTTCTTCCGACACTGTTATTGTTCAAAAATGTGATAACCAGTTTTCCGTTGCAGGCATTATTAAAGTTTACAATACCACCAACAATCAAATAACATTAAACTGGGTGATGACACAATCAGCTTTTCCTGTTACAGGTTGGAATGCTTTGATAATTGATCCTGTTCAGTTTCCGCCAAGTTATTCAGGAGGAACTTATTCTGTTGATGCAAATGATTCAACAGATATTCTTTTTCATATTGTTCCTGATTCAATGACACCGGGCGATACCGCCATTTTTCAGATTATGGTTTATAACGCTTTGGACAGTATGAATACAGCAACCTATCTTACTGCTTTAGCTTATTGTCCGATAACTTCAGCAACAGGGGAAAACACTTTCGATCAATCAATTATTTTATTTCCAAATCCGGTTAATAGCAGTTTCTCACTCCGGTTTAGCAGAAGTAATAACAAAAAATATTCCTTCCTGCTTTACAGCGACAAGGGCTTGCTGGTTAAGAAAATTGATGATATAATAGAAAACACTATCAATATTAAAAATGAAAATTTAAATTCCGGCTTATGGTATTATCGGCTTTGGAATGACGAACACGTGATCGGTAGTGGCAAATTAATTATTGTAAACTAATAAACATAAAAACTAAAACTTACTATGCAAAAAACAATCCTGCTTGCAATACTAATGTTCACCAGCTCCATTGGGAGCAATGCACAAACCGGAAACCTGGTGTTAATAGAGCAATTCACTGAAACCGGATGTGGTGCATGCGCTCAAAACGATTCTGCATTCAATGCATTGATAAATGCAAACACGGATAAGGTGGCTGTGATAAGCTATCATTGCTATTACACACTGGATCCTTTTTATGCTTACAATAAAGCAGGTTATGACAGGTATGCTTTTTATCAGATGAAGGACGGTTTTCCCTCTGCAATGGTTAATGGAAAAAAACCAAATACAAATTCTGCTCATCTTTCTTATGTAAAAGAACCAGTAATTAATGCCGCATATAACCAGCCTCCGCAGTTCAAATTTAACATCTCATGTACATCCACAGGTAAAGGCAATATTCACAGCGCCAGCATTAATGTTATAGCAACAGCATTAAAAGCTAATCCTTCGCAGAACCTTCGTTTGTTTGTTGTGATAACAGAAAACAACATCAATTATGAACAGCGTTATCATTCAAAATCTACCAATAGCATCAATGAGTTTAATCATATCATGCGTGCTATGTTACCCGACACCGGAAATGTTATTGGCGAACAAACAGAAGGTAAGATAAACAAGGTAAAAGTAATTTTTACCAATGATGATAAAGAAATTAATTTTAAAGAAGTGAGAATAATTGTTTTTGTACAGGATTATGAAACCAGGGAAATTATAGGTACTGCTGTAACAAACGATCATCCTTTTCATTAAGACTATTTAATACTATTAATTATCTGATTCATTCAGGAACTAATCAAATTAGTTTTAACTTTAAACTTTCA
>JANLUX010000290.1:0-10937 GCA_031363705.1 Bacteroidota bacterium | reverse complement strand
GAAATGACAGGGCATCTGGATTTTAATATTGGCGGAAAGAAATTTGCATCGCTTACTTCTTTTACTTTTTCAAAATTTGATGATTTAAAAGGAGGAGAAAATCAAAATCCATTTTATAATGACGCTTACGGAGAAAGGCCTTATTATGCTGTTAGGATAAATGATAAAGACTCATTGGTTAAAAATGATGACCGTTATTTACAGGTTAAAAGCGGCTACACACAATTTGATCTGCTTCAGAAATTTGCTTTCAGACAAAACAACCACCTCACGCATGGATTAAATATTCAATTCTCCAATTCAAGTGATGTTCCGCGTTATGACAGGCTTACTGATCCAAAAGGAACAGGATTAAATTTTGCTGAATGGTATTATGGACCTCAAAAAAGATTATTGACCGCCTATGATTTGACCAGGAATAACAATACTTCATTTTTTCAAAATATTCATCTCGGTATAAATTACCAGAACATTGAAGAAAGCAGGCACAACCGAAACTTTGGTAGTGATTTCAGAAACAACCGGATTGAAAAGGTGCAGGTGATGGGTGCTAATATTGACTTTCAAAAGACAGTTAAAAAACACGATATCCATTTTGGAATTGATGCACAATACAACACATTGGAATCAACAGCATTCAGAAAAAATATTGTGACTGATACTACATCCAAATTAGACACACGTTATCCTGACGGAGATAACACAATGACCAATACAGCGTTTTATATTTCACATACGTGGTTGATTAACGAACAGGTGACTTTAACCGATGGTTTCCGCTTAGGTTATTCGTCACTTCATTCCACTCTTGTTGACACTTCTATTCTCTTTCATCTTCCATACACAACACTTGAGCAAAAAACGCCTGTTTATTCCGGAAGCATTGGTTTGATTCATTCGCCCGCTGATGATTTAAAATTATCGCTGCTCTTCTCCACAGGTTACAGAGTTCCAAATGTTGATGACCTTGCTAAAGTATTCGCACCTCCTTCAGGCGGAGTTATTGTTCCCAATGTTGATTTGAAACCTGAAAAAACTTTTAACTACGAACTTGGTATCACCAAAATATTTAATTCAAAAAGCAGTTGGGAAAACACTTTTTACTACACCGATTTCTTTGATGTGACGGTGGTTGACAAGTTCACTTATAACGGAAAAGATTCAATAATATATGACGGAGTATTAAGCCAGGTATATGCAAACCAGAATAAAGATCAGGCGTTTTTATATGGCTTCTCATCAAACTTTATTTCTCAGATGAATGAGCGATTCAGAATAAAGCTGGGCATTAATTACACTTATGGAAGAGTTAAAACGGACACCACCAATGCTCCGCTTGATCACATTCCGCCATTCATGAGTCAATTAGCTTTTGGTTATAACAATAATAAATTCAGTTCAGATTTCATTATCAATTATCATGGATGGAAAAAACTGAAAGACTACGGAAGCGGTGAAGACAATCTGCAATATGCAACACCTGAGGGAATGCCTGCGTGGTTAACAGCAAACATTCGTTTCTCCTATAAATTGTGTAAGCTGCTAACGGTGCAGGCAGGCGTTGATAATATTTTGGATACACAATACCGGACCTTTGCAAGTGGAATTAATGCACCCGGCAGAAATGCATTTGCTGCAATAAGATTTCACTACTGATACTAATAAAACCATTTCACGCAAAGGCGTAAAAACGCAAAGAAAAAATATCTTTAGGGACTGTTCCTTTGTGTGATACTTTGTTTCAAAAAATTATTTCACGCAAAGATGCAAAGACGCAAAGAAAAAAATATTCTTATCACTTTTAGCGGGCTTTGCGCCTTTGCGTGATACGTTTACAAGCGGTTCTTTACAACAAAGTTCCTCTCAGCAACCATGCTGCAAAACTGAAATAAATGATCAATCCTGTTACATCAACTAGTGTTGCAATAAAAGGTGCAGAAGAAGTAGCAGGATCAGCGCCCAATCTTTTCAGGATGAGGGGTAACATCGAGCCCATAATGGTTCCCCACAATACCACTCCGCATACGGAGAAGCCAATAGTGAAAGCAAGCATCAACCAATGCTCACCATACACATTTGAAAATGCACTCCATGCCGCTACTCTTGTGAAACCAAGAATTCCTAAAATAATTCCCAACAGCAAACCGGTTTGAATTTCTCTTCGCATGATGCGCCACCAGTCAGAAATTGTTACTTCACCCAATGCAACAGCGCGAATAATCAGCGTTGATGCCTGCGAACCGACATTTCCACCGCTTGAAACAATCAATGGAATAAATAATGCAAGCACCACCGCTTTTGCAATTTCATGTTCGAAATAACCCATTGCTGATGCAGTAAATAATTCACCAATAAAAAGCACCACCAGCCATGGTGCCCGTTTGCGTATCATCTGAAAAAGCGAAACATCCATATACGGCTCTTCCAATGCTTCCACCGCTCCGATTTTTTGTATGTCTTCCGTATCTTCCTGTTGTGCAAGTTCAAGCACATCATCCACTGTTATAATACCCAGTAACAAACCAGCTGCATTGGTTACCGGCAAAGCAACATGCCTGGTTTTTTTAAAAGTATTAATCGCTAATTCTTCGTCATCTGTCACAAGCAAAGAAGTAAACTTTCCATCCAGCAATTCTTTAACATGCACAGTATCCTCAGTCAACAATAACTCTCCTAATCTTATATCATCTATCAGATAACCTTTATCATCAATGATATAAACCATATCAAGCGTTTCACTGTTCTCACCGTTGGCTCTTATATACTTTATAACTTCTCCAACAGTTTGTTCTGAATGAACTGCTATGTAATCAGGCGTCATCAAACGCCCGATACTATCTTCAGGATAACCTAAGAGGGAAAGTGCAACCCTGCGTTCTTCTTTTGTTAAAAGCTTTAAAAGTTTATTTAATCTTTCCTCATCCAGCTGCTCCAGCAATTCCGTACGTTCATCAGGCGACATATCGTTAAGAATCAACTGGGCCTGTCGGTTTCTTAATGCATCCAGCAGCGGAACCTGTATGCTAAAGTCCAGCTCTTCAAAAGTGTAGGATGCCTGCTCGCGGTCAATGACATCAAAAACCAAAGCCTGCTCATCAGTGGAGAGTTCATTGCAAAGCTCAACCAGTTCCTCAGGTAGCCAGCCTTCAAGTCTTTCTTTCAGCGCTTCTTTATCACGCGCATCAATCAACTCAAGAATTTCGGGTTTTACTGTTTCTAATTCCATTTCGCCTCCTTTAACTTAATACCAATTTTGCTGACTTAGGATGAGAAGCTGTGTGAGAGAAGTAAAACATAGAAAAACAATTATGCGAAAGCGCATTATGTATGTTAAGCTCCTCGTAGAGTTTTAGTTCAAAATGACGTGATCCGCATTACCCCAACCCTCTCCCGAGGGAGAAGGGGAATTGGAAGCTGCGTTATGCGAAGCCTTATTCCGACTACGCCTGTTATACCCATTGGCGTCTCTCGACATTTCCGGGCAGCAGCTTTTATTCATTCAGTAACCTCACCTAACAAGCTTATCATTGCCTGTGCATATTAAAATGCTTTCAGCGTTTGCGAAATTAAGAAATTGAGGATAGAATGTTAAGAGTATATTTTAATATGACAATGAAAAACCCTCTTGAATATGCAGCTATTAAATAAAAAATCCGGTACCTGCGTGAGCCTGTACCGGTTTATGTATGTTTAAGTTTTTTAAGAATGACTCTTTATTGTGTAATGGGTGTTTACCTTTCCGTAAGCCGGGCATTTTTCGCGTGGTTTACAGGATATAACACTACAAACGATAAGTGATGCGAGTACTATTGCTGATAATTTTTTCATTCTTTTTTCTCTTCTGAAGGGTGATGCAAAGTAACGGTTTTTATGTGATCGCTCAGTGCGGATGTTAATAATTTACAAAGGGAATATTGCGTTTACTGACTCTAACGCTCAATCTTTTAAAATGTTACGTGCAATCACCAGTTTTTGAATTTCTGATGTTCCTTCACCGATTGTACAGAGTTTGGAATCACGATAAAATTTCTCCACCGGAAAATCTTTTGTGTATCCATAACCTCCGAAAATTTGTACAGCTTCAGTAGAACACCTCACTGCCACTTCGGATGCATAGTATTTTGCGAATGCGCTTTGCTTGGTTACCGATTCCCCTTTGTTTTTAAGATCAGCTGCCTGGAAGGTGAGCAGTTCAGCAGCTTCTATTTCCGTTGCCATATCAGCCAGCTTAAATGAAATTCCCTGGAAGTTTGAAATAGGCTGATCGAACTGATGGCGCTCTTTGGAATATTTTACAGATGCTTCAAACGCACCTTTGGCAATACCGAGTGAAAGCGCAGCAATGGAAATGCGACCTCCATCCAGCACTTTCATGGCCTGGATAAACCCTTCACCTTCCTTGCCTAAAACCTGGCTTTTATTGATGCGACAATTTTCAAAAATAAGTTCAGTGGTTTCGCTGGCGCGCATGCCGAGTTTGTTTTCTTTACGACCGTGAGTAAAACCGGGAATTCCTTTTTCAATTACAAAAGCAGTTGTATTACCTGATGCTCTTTTATCTCCTGTGCGTGCAATGACAACAGCTACCTGTGATGACTTGCCATGGGTGATCCATGTTTTGGTACCGTTAAGCACGTAATCATCTCCATCTTTAGCTGCAACACACATCATGTTACCGGCATCGGAACCAGTGTTAGGTTCTGTTAATCCCCATGCACCAATCCACTCAGCAGTGGCAAGCTTTGGCAAGTATTTTTTCTTTTGTTCTGCATTACCGAAAGTCATAATGTGTCCTATACAAAGTGAATTATGCGCTGCCATACTTAAACCGATGGATCCACACACTTTTGAAATTTCGCTGATGGCAGTCACATATTCAAAATAACCTAACCCTGCACCGTTATATTCTTCAGGTACTAAAACGCCCATCAAACCAAGCTTGCCCATCTCCTTAAAAACTTCAACAGGAAATTCCTGGCTCTCATCCCACTCCATCATTTTAGGTTTGATATGCTTTTCTGCAAAATCGCGCACTGTTTGCGCAATCATTTTCTGATTTTCGCTGAGACTGAAATCCATTGTTGTGTTATTGTGTTGTTATGTTGTTAAGTAATTGCAAAACAACTCAACAACCTAACCACTCTTAATTAACTGTTAAATAAGGTGCAAGTTTAGCATATAAATCGGCATTAACCAAAGGGAGTTTTTTAATCTCCTCTATGTTTTTATAATCGCCATGTGCAGCACGGTAACTCATTATTAATTTTGAAAGCTGATAATTTATGTAAGGATGATACAATTGCTTTGAATCATTGGTATTAATATTTATTGGTTGAATAACTTTTGCTTTAAGCTCTATGTGATTGACAATTGCATTATAAACTGTGTCATCAATACTCCAAACTTCGCGCAATTGTTCTTTAAAAGCAAAGCCATGCAACTTATTCCGATAAGAGATAATTGCTTTTGCACGTGCTGCGCCAATTAATGGCAATGCATCTAATTCAGTTTCATTTGCAAGATTAATATCAATTAATAAATTGACGGGGTTTTCTTTTTTTGTTGAGGTAGTAGTGTTGGAATAATTAATTTTAGAGAGTGTGTCAGCAACTGCAAGTTGTATATAAGGCGCTAATTTTTGATAAAGATCAGGTGGCATTGAATAAATTTTTTTTAAATCTTCCTTCTTTCTAAAATGTCCACCTTTGTTTTCATAATTTTTTATTCGTTTAATAATCCAATCCTGAACACCAAGTTTTCTCCATTGTTCCTCAGAAAGATTATTGGGATTGAAAGCAAAAAGCGTTGCCGGGATTTCTTTTTTATGAAAGTTTTCAGGACTTACAGAATCTTTTACTGCGAAGCCTTTTTCTTTCTTTAATGTAAGTGATGCCTCAAAAGCTTTTATTTCTTTTTCAAAAGCTACAATGTCAATTTTAGTGCTGGGAGGCGAAATAAAATTTGTATAGTACAAACATCCCATTAAAATAACAAGTATGATTAACAAGGCGCGGATGCCATTGCGCTCACTTTTTGTAAATGTGAAATAATCCTTAACAGAATTTTTTATCCGGTTATAGCTTGAGTTTTTCCTGTGCATAGGGTTAGAAATGAGGGAAACCAAAAGTAAATTAAAAAATCAAAAGGTTAAAATAAATAACCCATGCTCAATTCCATAAAATCAGCCTGACCGAAATTTGTTTTTACATACCAACCAATAAATATATTATGACGCGGATGCAATACTGCATCGCGTAAATAATATTGAAATCCGAGTCGTGCAGTAAACCTTGTTTTTAACCATGCTTTAGTATCTCCTTCAGGATATAGATCATCATACCGGTCATGATAAAAGGGATTGTATAAATAAAGTCCGCCCTGTGTAACCATACTCACATGTCCGAATAAAAATTCATTGCCCAGTATCAGTAATCCGGCAAAAGATTTTTCACGTTGCCTGGTTTCATAATAATCCTGACTGGTGATAAAATCATAGACACCGCTATTATAATAACCCTCCACACCTGCGTGCCATCTTGCAACGTGCGAATAATTTTTATGAAGGAAAAAACTTGCGAGATAGATTGGATACTTAGGACCATTCACAGGACCAGTGGATGAGCCTTGTTCATTATGACCTAAAGACAAACGTGCAGCGAAATGAATTTTCTTATTTGTGGTTATTGATTCTTCAACATCTTGTGTAAGAACCGCAGGAACAGGTTTGTATTTAATACTCAAACCGAAAACAGGAAGATTAACCCCAAGATTCGGCAATTGATAATGACCATTGCTCGCATGTAATATTCCATAATTGGCAAGAATAGAAAAAAACGGATTGATATGATATTCCAATGATAACCTCGCACTTGCCAGTGGAGTGAGGGAAGAACCAATTGTTATATTTTCAGGATTACTTTTTTCATTGAAAGGTCTGGTAAAATAAGCAGCACCAAACAATGCCTGCTCACTCACTGTGAAACGATTGCTTAATGATTGCGACCAGCGAAAACCTGATGATACTCCATATAGTTTACCTAAAACTTTTTTGTTACCAAGATCACCGTACCAGCCTTGTAATGTAACCTCAGGATAAAAATAATTACGATGCCATGATTTTTTACCTGTTAGTTTTTTATAATACGATGCATTAAATACAACACCTCTTTCCCTATCAGGAAATACAGGATAATTTTTTACCACCATTCCACTATTAACACCTGTTTCAAAAGCGCTGTTTTGAAAACGTGTTTGTCCATTACAAAAAAAAATATTACAGAAAAGAAATATCAGCAAACAAACTCGAATAATTGCTCCCCTCTCCTGTGGAGAGGGGTAGGGGGTGAGGCGAATCATCCGAAACTTTTGATGATAGCAACAAAACTCTCCGCCTTTAATGACGCTCCTCCTATCAAACCTCCATCAACATCAGCCAATGCAAATAATTCTTTTGCATTTTTTTCATTGCAGCTTCCTCCATATAGAATGGAAGTATCATCAGCAACAGATTCACCATATTTTTTTGAAACAATGTCGCGGATAAATTTGTGCATTTCCTGGGCTTGGTCTGGTGATGCTGTTACACCCGTTCCTATTGCCCATACAGGTTCGTATGCAATTACTGATTTTGTAAAATCAGCAGCAGTAAGATGAAACAATCCATTCGTTAATTGTTCATTGATAACATCAAAATGTTTTTTGCTTTCACGTTGATGTAAAGTTTCACCACAACAAAAAATGGGCTGAAGATTATTTTCCAACGCCAGTTTTACTTTTTCAGCAAGCATTGCATCGGTTTCATTAAAGTAACTTCTGCGTTCCGAATGTCCGATAATAACAGCCGAAGCTCCATGTGATTTTATCATTGCAGCAGAAACTTCTCCGGTATAAGCTCCTGATTTTTTATCTGAACAATTTTGCGCTGCTACTGAAATACGTTTCTCGTTTTTAATGATCTCCATTACAGTACTCAAATGAATAAATGGCGGAGCAAGAATTACAAATGCAGTAATTTTTTCATCAGTCAAAAGCTTAATAATTTCAGAGGCAAGTTCATGTGCTTCCTCTTTCAACGTGTTCATCTTCCAGTTTCCGGCAACAATTTTTTTCCTCATAAACACTGCGAAGATAAAAGAAGTCTGTGTGTGACGCACCTTCACTAATTTTGCCGATTATGTCCCGTTATTTTCTTGAACTTTCCTTTAAAGGAACAAAATTCAGTGGCTGGCAAATCCAGGATAATGCAAACTCTGTTCAGGCTGAAGTTAATAAGGCATTAACAATTTTATGCAGTGCTGCAACTGAGTGTACAGGTTGCGGACGAACTGATACCGGTGTTCATGCATTGCAGTTCTTCGCACATTTTGATACTGAAAAAATTGAAGATGAAAAACAATTTTTATTTCAATTGAATTCTATTCTTCCCATTGACATTGTTATTCATCAATTGCATGCGTTGCATGATGATGCACATGCACGTTATGATGCAACTGCACGTACCTATCAATATTTTATTCATCAGAAAAAAAATCCTTTCATCAACGAATACTCGTGGCACAGAAGTTATGATTTTGATTTAGAGAAAATGAATGATGCCTGTAAACTATTATTTGAGCACCATGATTTCAGTTGTTTCAGCAAAAGCAATAACCAGCAAAAAACAAATCTTTGCAATATTGAATACGCGAACTGGACAAAGCAAAATGAAATTATTGTTTTCACGATAACTGCAAATCGTTTTCTGCGTGGAATGGTAAGAGCAATTGTGGGAACAATGTTGCAGGTGGGAACTGATAAAATGAGTATTGAAGAATTCAGCGAAGTGTTAAAACAAGGTGACAGAAAAGAAGCTGGTGCATCCGTACCAGCTCACGGTTTGTTCCTCACCAAAATATCTTATCCATACTTGCAACCCTCAAAACAACCATTGACATTTTTTGATTTGATAAAATGAATATGTAAGAGATGCTTCGTACCTCAGCATGACAAATAAATCAGCACATCAACACATTAGAGAATCAGCACATCAACAAGCATGAGTGAAGTAACCGGAAAAGCTTTTGACAGTCATTTATTAAAACGTGTTTTTGTTTTCACAAAATCTTATCGAAGCACTTTTTATACTGCAGTTGTATTAACCATCATCATTGCCTGCCTTGCACCATTACGTCCGTTTATTACACAATACACTTTGGATCATAATGTGGCAATGAATGATGCGGCAGGATTACGCAACATGACTATTCTGATGATTGTTTTATTGTTGCTTCAATCTTTTCTTCAATACAATCACTCACTGCTCACCAATCTTATCGGACAAAAAGTAATTAAAGACATGCGAGTAAAACTTTTTGATCGCATGATTAATTTCCGTTTATCTTATTTTGATAAAACTCCTGTTGGCACAACAGTGACAAGAAGTGTGAGTGATATGGAAACGATTGCAGATATTTTTTCGGAGGGATTAATTGTGATCATTGGTGACATTCTACAGTTGGTTGTAATTATTGCCGTAATGTTTTATACCGACTGGCGGTTGGCTTTAATTAGCTTAAGCACCATTCCTTTTTTATTGATTGCAACCAATGTTTTTAAAAATAAAATCAAAGAAACTTTTAATGATGTACGTACTGCTGTTGCACATCTCAATTCTTTTGTGCAGGAACATTTAACAGGGATGCGGATTGTACAGATTTTTAACCGGGAAAAAGAAGAGTTTAATCGTTTCGACAAAATCAACCAGCAACATCGTGATGCCAATGTACGTTCGGTTTGGTATTACAGTATTTTTTTTCCGGTGGTAGAAATTCTCTCAGCTATTTCAATTGGTTTGATTGTGTGGTGGGGAGCTGGCGGTGTGGTGCGTGAGGAAGTAACTTTTGGAAACTTAGTTGCATTTATCATGTACATCAACTTATTGTTTCGACCGATACGTGAACTGGCTGATAAGTTCAACACTTTGCAAATGGGTATGGTGAGCTCTGAACGGATTTTTAAAGTGATGGACGAAGATCAGGTTACCAATGTTGGTGGAACTTATGCTCCTGAGCGTGTGCGTGGTGACATTGAATTTAAGGATGTGTGGTTTGCTTATGATTTCAACCGCTCTCCTCGGTTGGTGTCTTCACCAACCGAAACAAGTCAGTTGGTGAGGACACCAACTGAGACAAAAGTGTCCTCACCAACCGAAACGGAACCAAACTGGGTATTACGCAATGTGAGTTTCAAAGTAAATGCAGGAGAAACAGTTGCGTTTGTAGGAGCAACCGGTGCAGGCAAATCAACCATTATTGCTTTGCTCAATCGTTTTTATGAAATAAGTAAAGGAAGTATTTTGATTGATGGTATTGACATACGTGAATACAATATTGATGCATTGCGAAAACAAGTTGCAGTTGTATTGCAGGATGTATTTTTATTTTCAGATACCATTGCAAATAACATTACACTTTCAAATCCCGAAATTTCAACCGCTCAAATCCGCGAAGCTGCCAAACAAGTAGGTGCAGATATTTTTATTGAACGATTGCCTGACACTTATAATTTCAATGTGCAGGAACGTGGCGGAATGTTATCACACGGACAACGACAATTGCTTGCTTTTATCCGTGCACAACTATATCAACCTGCCATACTTGTTTTAGATGAAGCGACATCCTCCGTTGATTCTGAAACCGAAGAATTAATTACACGTGCTACACTCGCAGTAACTGCCAACCGTACTTCCATTGTTATAGCACATCGTCTTGCTACCATTCAAAATGCTGATCGTATTATGGTAATGGATCATGGTGAATTAATTGAAATCGGAACACATCAGCAGTTGTTGGAAAAAGGCGGTGTTTATAAAGAGTTGTTTGAAATACAGTTTAAGCATTTGGTTGCGGAAAAGTAAAACACACTACTTTAAAAAGAAGTCACGACCTAACCTGTTTTCG
>JANLUX010000284.1:0-10556 GCA_031363705.1 Bacteroidota bacterium | reverse complement strand
CAAAATTTCCGGAAGAATCAAATTTGGCAATAAAAATATCAGTATTAGGGTATTGAACGGGGTTTACAACATTTGTCAAAATGGTGGAACCAAAGGTCATTGTTAGACTATCGAAAGTGCCTGTTATGAAAAAATCACCATTGTTTTTGTTAATTGCAATCTTATTTACTGAAGGTTCATAGAATGGTTGAGGGGGATAGGGTACTCCATTCGATGCAACACCACTTGTAGTTTTCGCCCACACAATATTACCAGCAGGAGTAAATTTTAAAATATAAGTTGCTCCCAGGCAACAACTATTATTTGTTAAAGTTACACCTCCAATGTTTATAGTGGATGAATAATAAATTCCGGTTACATAGATATAATTTAATTTATCAATAGCAACTCCCGTAGCTCTGTTATAATTCCATCCCCCTATGGCAATTGCACCTTTAGCCCAGGTAACATTTCCATTAGCGTCATATTTCACAATAAAAGAATTGAATTTGCCAGAATTGGGATTTGTTAATACAGTGCTTCCGAAGGTAATTGAAGAACTATAAAAAGCCCCTGCAACAATTGTATTTCCCATTGCATCAGTAGCAATAGATTGCCCCCATTCATAATCTGAACCTCCGTTACTCGTTGCCCATGCCCAATCCGGAGTTTGCGCGTTTGTTTTTATTGTGAGTCCAAGAATTATAATAAAGAGTAGTTTGGTTTTCATTTTTTATTACTTTTTTATCATGGCATTGCCAATTTAATGCCACATATCACTGTCAAAGATAATTTTTTAAAAGCACAAGCGTAGTATCAAATCATAACCGTTACCAATGCATATTCAAATTTCTCCCTTAGAATTTTATCTTTGCGCCTCTCTAAAAAATGATGATAAAAATTACATTACCTGATGGCAGCGTTCGTGATTGTGCCAAAAGAACTTCAGGTGTTTTATATTCTCTGGCTTGCATTTAAAATCGTTACACCGATGATTTCTTTATTCTCATAGCGAACAATAATCTCATCTTCTGTCATTTGAGAATCACCTGCATGGTTTGGTTTTTTAAAATGAAGATAGAGTACATCTGCTTCGCTATCATAAGTTGACCACACTGTTTTATGTTTTAAAAAGTAAGGCAATGCTTTTTGAATTTCTTTTAAGGCTGTTTCCATAAACAAATTACGCAGTCAATGAATAGCGATAATTTTCATAACGACCTAAAACCTGTTCAATGTGATAAACTTCGTTGCAATCATCAAAAGAAAATCCTGCATCATCCAGCACATACCATTTCGTCCTTTGTTTTGCATTTAACTTGCGGATGGCGGGAAACATAGTTAATGGTACAGAAATAATTCTTCCATCTTCAAGATAGAGTTCAAATCTTCCTTTCCTTTCAAAGGCAATGCGTTTGATGATTGGCTTGGTGTTGATGAATCCTTCCATGTTATTTTTTAATTATTGTTAATTTTTTTCCGCTGAAAAATTTATTTATCTGGCTAATGAGTATTTCATAATTCTCCTGAATAATCTTTTCTGCTTCTTTAAGCTCTTTATCTTTTAAATTTCCTTTGTCAAACAATTCGATCTTTGGCTCTAACCAAAATTTTGCCAGTTTTCGTTTATGCCCCTTTCGCATTTCAACGTGTATATGCTTCCTCTTTTCGTTTACGTCAACTGAGATCAAGAGAAAAATGAAATTCCGTACGATTAGCAATTTGGGCACAAGCAAAAATAGCTTTATTTATTTTTCATTCAGCATTCAGCATTCTTAATTCTACATTAGAATTCTATCTTTGCGCCTCTCTAAAAAACAATGATAAAGATTACATTACCTGATGGCAGCGTTCGTGAGTATGCCAAAGGAACTTCAGCCCTGGATGTTGCTAAAAGCATCAGTGAAGGGCTTGCACGTAATGTGCTTGCCGCAAAAGTAAATGGCGAAGTACGTGATGCTAAAAGACCTATTGATGCAGATGCAACTTTGCAACTCCTAACCTGGAATGATGCAGAAGGAAAAAGCACGATGTGGCATTCATCTGCACATTTAATGGCGGAAGCATTGGAAACTTTTTATCCCGGTGTTAAGTTCGGTATTGGTCCCCCTGTTGATCATGGCTTTTATTATGATATTGATTTGGGTGAGCACAAAATAACGCCTGAAGATTTTAAAAAGATTGAGGACAAAATGCTGGAGCTTGCACGGCAGGCTAACAATTATGTTCGCAAAGAAGTAAACAAGGAAGAAGCAATAAAATATTTTACAGAAAAAGGTGATGAATACAAGCTTGACTTATTGAAAGACCTTGCTGATGGAACCATTACTTTTTACACACAGGGAAATTTTACTGATTTATGCCGTGGCCCTCACATTCCTGATACAGGTTTTATAAAGGCTGTAAAGCTGATGAATATTGCCGGTGCATATTGGCGGGGTGATGAAAGCAAAAAACAGTTGACACGTATTTACGGTATTACTTTTCCAAAACAAAAAGAACTTACCGAGTATCTCGAAATGCTTGAGGAAGCTAAGAAGCGTGACCATCGCAAGATTGGTAAGGAATTAGAGCTTTTTACTTTCAGTGAATATGTTGGACCGGGATTGCCATTGTGGATGCCTAATGGAACAGTCATGATTGAGGAGTTGGAAAAGCTTGCAAAGCGTACTGAAATGCAGGCAGGTTATCAGCGCGTGCATACTCCACACATTGCGAAAGAGAGCATGTATCTCACCACCGGACACTTGCCTTATTATGCGGAGAGTATGTTTCCACCAATGATATTTGATGGAGAAAAATATTATTTAAAGCCGATGAACTGCCCGCATCACCACCAGATTTTTGCGGAGATGAACCCGAGCTACAAAGAGCTTCCGGTTCGTTTGGCTGAATATGGAACCTGCTATCGTTATGAGCAAAGTGGAGAGTTGTTTGGCTTGATGCGTGTGCGTTGTTTCCAGATGAATGATGCACATATTTATTGCAGTAAAGATCAATTTGCCGATGAGTTTCGTGCGGTGAATGATATGTACCTGAAGTATTTTAAAATATTTGGTATTGAAAAATATGTGATGCGTTTCTCCACTCACGAACCTTCAAAGCTGGGAAAGAAATATGTTGACAATTCACCGCTGTGGTTAGAAACAGAAGACATGGTTCGCAGGGTGTTAATTGACTCCAAGATCCCCTACATTGAAGTACCTGACGAAGCAGCTTTCTATGGGCCTAAGATTGACGTACAGGTTTATAGTGCTATCGGCCGTGAGTTTACACTTGCTACTAACCAGGTGGACTTTGCTATTCCTGCCAAGTTTAACCTTGCTTTCCGCAATGCACAAAATGAATTGGAGACTCCGATTTGCATTCATCGCGCTCCGCTTGGAACGCACGAACGGTTCATCGGTTTCCTTATTGAGCACTATGCAGGTAACTTCCCTTTATGGCTTTCGCCTAAGCAGGTTTCTATTCTCCCTATCTCTGAAAAGTACAATAGCTATGCTAAAAAAGTTTCACGGTTACTGAATAATTCCGATATTCGCGCCCTCGTTGACGAAAGGGACGAAAAAATCGGTAAAAAGATACGTGATGCCGAGATTAAAAAAATCCCTTACATGCTGATTGTGGGAGAGAAAGAGGAGCAGGAAAATGCTGTTGCAGTGCGCAAGCACGGACAGGGAGATCAGGGTTCGTTAACGGTGGATGCTTTTATAGAATCAGTGAAAAAAGAAATAGAAAAGTTGATTGGTTGATTGTGTTAAATGGTTAACTCTTAATAAACATAATTAACATATTCAACATAATTAACATAAAAAACAAGGAGGAACTATAGCAACTTTTTATAAGCCACGTCCAGGTGGTGGAAGCGGACCCAGAAAACCATATCAGGGTAGCCGTTTCTTCCGGCCTAAGAGAGAGGCAGAGCATAAGATCAATGAATTAATTACGGCTACACATGTTCGCTTAGTGGCGGATGGAATAGAACCGAAAATTGTTCCGATTGCTGAGGCATTGGAAATTGCCGGTGAAGCAGGGCTTGATTTGGTGGAAATAGCTCCAAATGCGGAGCCTCCAGTTTGTAAAGTAGTTGACTATCAAAAGTTCTTATACGAGAAGAAAAAGAAAGAAAAGGAAGTAAGGAGCAAATCTGCCAAACAGGAAGTAAAGGAAATCCGTTTCGGACCCAATACGGATGACCATGATTTTAACTTTAAGTTGAAACATGCCATGCGATTCCTGGAGGATGGTGATAAAGTAAAAGCTTATGTACACTTCCGCGGTCGTTCTATTACATACAAAGAAAAAGGAGAAATTATCCTGCTAAAGTTTGCTGCTGCGCTGGAAGATTATGCCAAGGTGGAGCAATTACCAAAGTTAGAAGGCAACAGAATGTTTCTGTTTCTTGCACCGCTTCCAAAGAAAGTAAAACCGAAAGAATAAATAAAATTCATAACTCATAATTCAAAAATTCATAACTCGAATTACAATGCCAAAGATGAAAACCCATTCCAGCGCCAAGAAACGTTTCAAGGTAACAGCCACTGGAAAAATAGTTCGTAAGCACGCTTATAAAAGCCATATCCTTACTAAAAAGGAAACCAAGCAAAAACGCAATCTTACCGGCACCACATTGGTTCACAAAACTGATGAGTATCGTGTAAAGCGTATGCTAGTGATGGGATAAATTAATGCAGAATGCAGAATTAAGAATGTAGAATTATTCTCAACTCTTAATTCTGCATTCTGAATTCTGAATTCTTAATTATTAATTTAATATAAACCCGGTTCTTAGCTTCAAGATTCTGAATTATTCAGAACGCTAACACCAAAAAACAAAAACAAAATGCCACGTAGTGTAAACGCAGTAGCCTCGAGGGCTAAACGAAAAAAAATTCTAAAACTTGCCAAGGGTAATTGGGGTGCAAGAGGAAATGTATGGACAGTTGCAAAAAACACTGTCGAAAAAGGTTTAGGTTATGCTTACCGTGACCGTAAAGCAAAAAAACGCGACTTCCGCGGATTGTGGATTCAGCGTATTAATGCTGCTGCACGCGAACAAGGAATGAGTTATTCAGTGTTCATGGGTAAAATTCACAAGAGCGATGTAAAGCTTAACCGCAAAGTGCTTGCTGATTTAGCAATGAATCATCCGGATGCATTTAAAGCGGTGCTTGACTCAGTGAAATAGCAAATAAAATTGCATTGTTGGTGAGACACACAACAATGGCAAAAGGGAATCAGCAATGGTTCCCTTTTTTATTTTATTTTGTTGAATTAATATTCATTCGTTTCTGTTATCGCATCGATTATGAAACCGCAATTCTTTAAAACTCCAGCTGAGTTTCGCAAATGGTTTGAGAAAAATCATGAGAAGAAATCGGAATTATTGGTAGGATTTTACAAAGTGGGTTCTGCTAAACAAAGTATAACATGGAGTGAATCGGTTGACCAGGCTATTTGCTTTAGATGGATTGATGGAATTCGTAAATCAATTGATGAGATGAGTTACACTATTCGCTTTACTCCGCGCAAAGCGAAAAGCATTTGGAGCAAAATAAATATTGCGAAGGTTAATGAATTAACAAAAAAGGGATTGATGACCCCTACAGGTATTGCCGCTTTTAAAAAACGCGAAGAGAAAAATACAAACATCTATTCTTTTGAACAAAAAGAAAAAAATATTAAACTGAACAATGCATTTGAAAAACTATTTAAAAGCAACAAAAAAGCATGGAAGTATTTTAATAATCAACCACCTTACTATAAACGTGCAGCTACATGGTGGGTGATAAGCGCAAAGCAGGAAGCAACCAAATTGAAGAGATTGCAAACTTTAATTAATGATTCAGAACAAGGATTGCATATTAAACTATTGAGAAGAACAACAAAAAAAAATAAATATCCGCAGATACTATCCCATTATTTTTTCGTTATAGCGTTTCAAGTTATATACATTATGAAAAGAACATATTTAATATTGAATTTTATTTTCCTGATGATCTGTACAGCTATTAATGCACAAACAGATTCATCCGGAGTGGCACAAAGAATGAAAATAACAAATGTGTATGTGCCATTGGGTTTTGCTTTTCATACACATCAGGTAAGCACATTATCTGATTTTCAAAAACTCGCTCCGGAATCCATTTTGCTTGACAGTAATTTTAATGGTTATTCATCTTCCCAAAATAGTTTTACTGACAATGGAGGATTTGTTTTCTCAACGCTTGTCGGAATTAATTTTTTGAATCATTCAAAGCCAAGTTATAAAACTAATCCACAACTACGTGTAGGTGTAAGTTACCGGAACGGGATGTCACTTTCAAGATCGTTGCGTAAAGAAACTAATACACCTTATGATACTTTAACTTCATCACAAACAGGTGAAATGATTTTTATTGATTCGGTAACTACGGATAATTATTATATGAACTACCATAACGAACAATTGCGTGTGCATCTCTCACTAATTTTCAGAACAAATCCAAAAGCGAGATGGTCATTATATGGAGGAGCAGGATTAACAGCAGGAATAAGTTTTAATTCACAGACCGAGATTAATTATTCGCACCGGAATTCAACAAGAAGCAAAATAAATTCGGGTGATTATCAGATTAATTCCATTGGCGATCACGAATTCACAACAGAAGAATTTATTAATAAAAATGGTTTTGGTTTTTCTGCATTCATACCATTAGGAATTGACTGGCGTGTTGGAAACAAACGTGAGTTCTGGAAAAGGCTGCACATTTATTATGAATTAAGTCCCGAGATTGATTTTACTTCTGTTCCTGAACTGCGGACATTTGTGAGCTCAGGTGCCATTTCGAATTTTGGTTTAAGAGTTTCTTTAGATTAATATTTATGCAATCACTATTTTTTTAAAATTTGCTGGCACTAAAAAATCCACCACCTTACTTTTTCCTTTTAATGAAGAAGGTTTTTTACCATCCACAATAATTGCATCAGCTTTAAATGGCAAACCAGCAATCACCAACTTGTAATGCGTGTATGCAGTTTTAAAATTCCATTGTTTATCCTGAATAATTCTGAATTGTTTCCGGTTACCAAACACAGTAAATTTTTTCAAAGAACATTTTCCATTCAGATATTCATAGCCATCACCTGCATCCTCATATAAATAACTTGCGACACGATTTTCAGAAAAATAAATTTGTAGTGTCAGCGGTTCATCATTCTTTTCATTTACATATTGTTTAACCGCCTGCAAAGGAATTACCGCACCTGCACGAACAAACAAAGGGAAACGATCCAGCTCTGCTTCCGCTCTTATTTCCTCACCACCATCCACTTTTTTATTGGTAAAAAAATTAAACCATTTCCCTTTTGGTAAATACATTTTGCGACTGCTTACTCCCTTTTCTGTTATCGGAGCAGTGAGTAAATGATCACCACATAAAAACTCTTCGGTGCGGATTAAACATTCCTCATCTTGCTGATCATAAAAACTTAACGGTCTGATAACAGGAGTTCCTTTATGTGAATGTTGCCACATTGCTGTATATAAATACGGCAACAAACGATAACGGAATTCAATGGCTTTACGGATTAAGGTTTCATACGCTGAACCAAATGACCACGGTTCTTTTTCGCCATGCTCATGCGAGAAATGACAACGGAAGAACGGATGAAAAATTCCTAACTGAAAAAACCGAATGCTTATTTCAGGATCAGGCTTGTCGAGAAATCCTCCTATGTCAGTTCCACAAAACGAAACACCGGAAATGCTTAATCGCTGACATTGTATGGCAGCCAACCAAAGATGATCCCATGAGGTAACGTTATCACCAGTCCAGATAGCAGCATAGCGTTGAATACCTGCAAAACCTGTTCTGCTTAAATTAAAAGGACGTTGTGCAGCATTCTGTTTTTTCATTCCTTCATAAGTTGCACGCGACATCAGCATGCCGTAAACATTATGTGCTCTGCGATGACTCACATCCAATCCATCAAAATTATGGCGCACATCATCGGGCATGGTTCCAATTTCAAATACCACCGGTTCATTCATATCATTCCAGCAACCTTGTATTCCACTCTGTAAAAAACAGGCAATGTGATTACTCCACCATTCACGCACATCTGGAGAAGTGAAATCAGGAAAGTGACATTCACCGGGCCATACCTTTCCGCGGAAAATATCTCCGTCCTGCCGTTTGCAAAATAAATTTTGCTGAATCCCTTCTTCATAAGGCTGGTAATATTTTTCAATCTTAATACCCGGATCGAAAATTGTTACCACATTAAATCCGTTTGCTTTTAATTCTTCAATTAATTTTTTTGGTGATGGAAATCTTTCTTCCTTCCAGGTAAACACTTTGTAATCCTGCATGTATTCAATATCGAGATGAATGACATCACACGGAATTTTTTTTGTGCGAAGCAATGCAGCCACTTCACGCACTCTTTCTTCAGGACTGTAACTCCACTTACTTTGATGATAACCCAAAGCCCAAAGCGGAGGTAACTCAGCAACTCCTGTAAGCTGTGCATAATGCTCAGCCACCTGCATCAGTTGCGGACCATAAATAAAATAATAACTCATCTCACCACCTTCTGCCCAAAAGCGGCATTGGTCAGGGCGATCATGACCAAAATCAAAAAAGGTTTGAAAGCTGTTGTCAAAAAAAACTCCGTAAGCTAAATTATTTTGCAATCCATAATAAAACGGAATGTTGCGATAAAGCGGATCTTGTTCTTTGGCGAAAGCAAACGTATCAGATCCCCAGTTGAGGAAACGCTTGCCACGAAGGTTGAGATGTGTTGCTTTATCACCTAAACCGGTAAAATATTCTCCTTGTTGAATTTTCTTGCTGCAGAAAATATAAAACCCTCCATAGCCTTTGTTGGGTTCAGCATTATAGCCATCGAGATCTTCATTAATGATTTCTCCTTTCTCGTTTAAAAAAGTAACGTTGAGCGTTTCCTTATTAATCCTGCACTCAAGTTTAGTGGAATAAACAGAATAATAAAGCGGATGCCTTAAATCATATTGAACCGTTTCGATGAATTCTTCCATTCCCGGTCGTAGCGCATAGGAAAAATCTTTTGCAAAATATTCAGTTGTATAACGAACACGAAAAATGTTTGCTGTTACAGGCCAAAGCTCCAGTTGCTTATTACCGGATGTGAAATAAAGTTTTTGTTTTACTGTAGTAATACCTGATAAAGAAATATTGGAAGAAGATGAATGCATGAAGGAGGCAAAAATAATTTAATTGAGTGGTGGTTATTAATTTCTTTAATCACAGCGATAAAACTTATTGTAAATTTGTATATCAATAATTTCAAAGCTATGATTAACTGGGCGCAACATCTTTCTTCTCATCCCGATATATTATTTGGAAAACCCGTTATAGCCAACACACGGATACCTGTTGATTTGATACTTGAAAAATTAGCAGCAGGCGATAGCATTGATGATTTGCTGGATGCTTATCCAAATCTCAAAAGAGAAGACATAGCTGCATGTCTTTTGTTCGCTGCTGATTCAATAAAAAATGAGATCATCCAAACAAAGGCTTCTTAAAAAATGCAGCTTATTGCAGATGAAAGTGTTGATTTTGGTATTGTCAGAATTTTACGTCAGAGAGGTTACACGGTTATTTCTGTAACGGAAAAATTTTCGGGGATAAAAGACACAAAGGTTTTAGAAATTGCCAATAAAAAAGCAATATTACTTCTTACAGAAGATAAAGATTTCGGTGACCTTGTTTACAGGTTTCAACTTCAACACAAAGGCATACTGTTGATGCGCCTCAATAACATTGCGAGGCAGGAACGATTTAAGATTGTTGCGGACTTAATAGATAAGTATTTTGTTGAGCTTAAAAACAATTTCTCTGTCTTAACTCATAAGGGTATTAGAATAAGGATTGTTAAATGAAAAAACACTGACAACGAATGGAATTTTAGTATTTTGTTATTTTACATTTTCGATTTTCAATATCATTTTGAACGGTTTTAAACTTAACATTTTCTTTTTTTATACCATTTTGATAAACCACGTTTATTTTATCATTTCTCCCAATCTTTAAATCTTTTGTAGCTTTTGATTTAAGGTTAGAAGTGTTCGGTGATAGATCAAATGTTAAATTTTTTGGTACGCCTGGCTCATTAGTTCGAACTTGTTTACCATCACTTTCTTGGAGTTCTCTGAAAAGTTTGAAAAGCTTATTAGCATCTTCTTCTTTGTAAAGAATTTTACCCTTTTCAAAATCAAAGTTTCTTGTACCAAAAGAACTAATTAAATTATCCGTTATTAATTCATCAGTTGACGGATCAATATTTTCATATTCTTCTACAATAAAACATGTTTCAACACTTATAAGATCATATCTTTCAAATATCAATTCATTCCTTATTGCAAAATTTTGCCCGTATTTCTTTTTTTGCACACTTGGATAAACAATTCCTTCTATATTGTTATCAGCTACTATAGGATAAAATAATTGCTCTGATGAAAGTATGGAACTGAATAAATAATCTCTTGGCCTATCTCGTAAGACTTCCAAGCTAAATACATCAACAAAAAATTCTTCTAATAAATAATAAAC
>JANLUX010000251.1:0-1769 GCA_031363705.1 Bacteroidota bacterium | reverse complement strand
AGCGAAAACGCAATCTGGAAAATTCTTGTGTAATCTTTTTGCATATCCTGATGTTGCACCTGTTCTTGCTACGACAATATCACCTGACTTTAGTTTATACTTTTCAAAATCATTTTCCGAAATTCTGCAATAGGGAACATTTGCCCAATCAATATTGCTTTGTGCAATATCTGTTATTCTCAAAAACTTTGGTCCAACAATTTCTGATGAAGCAGTTTCTGTATATCCGTATTGTGCTTTAACTAATTCATTGAGTTTTATTTTTTCATTTTCTTCTTGTCCGTCAACAAACCATTGCTTGTAAATTGCCTGTGCTGTTTCTTCTAATTTTTGAATGAGTTGTTTGTTAAGTGCAATGCGGTTTACAATGGTGTGGTATTCTTTTACAATTTCTTTTTGCTTGTCGGGGTGTGGCACTGGCAACATTACTTCACACATATCTTCCCAACTAAACATTTCACGAACACTGCCGTGGCTCATAAATCTTGCATAACGGTCAAACTCTGGTCTGCGAAACCACATCATTAAATATTCGGGCAATAGTTCTTTTGCATTTTTGATTTCAAAAACATCATACGCCTGTGAAACCATTGCCGTTTTTTCTTCTTGGTATAAAGCAATTGTAATTTTCTCTCCGTTCCGTGAAGTAACAGAGCAATAAGAAAATTGATTTTGGTTTAAGATTCTGTAAGTTGACATATCCGTTCCAATCGTGTTTGAAATAGATGGAATAAATTTTTTCTGAATACTCAACCCAATCAAGTTTTGAATTTCAAGCTTGCGGTTGCGTTTGTCAACCACACCAATATAATTTCCTAATCGCTTATAGTTTGATTTCATAACCCAACTCTTTAAAAACGGTTAGCAAATCTTTTTTTGATTGTTGTTCTGCTTTCAGTAATTCTGCAAACTCTGTTTTTAGTGATTGCATCTTTTCATCAAAGTCAATGTTCTCGTCACGGTTAATAAACTCAATGTATTTGCTTGGCACTAAGGAGAAATCTTTTTTCTCTACTTCTTCAAACGATGCACTATAACAAAACTCGGCTGTGTTCTGATATGTTTTTTCAAAACCTATTTGTTGCCAGTTGTGAAAATTGTCCGTTATTTTTTTTATGTCTGCTTCTGAAAACTGCACATACTTTTTTTCAAATGGTTCTCCCATTTGTCGCAAGTCCATAAAAAGAATTTCTCTTTCACGGTTGCGATATTTTATTTCTCGTTGGGGCTGAAAATTTTCAGCCCGTACAACTGTTCTTGCTTTTTTGTTTTTGTTCAAAAACCAAAGAGTAACACTTATGTCGGTAGTGTAAAATAAATTTCGTGGCATTACTAAAATCGCTTCCACCAAATTATTTTCAATCAGTTTTCTTCGTATTTTATATTCTTCGCCACCGCCACTCAATGCACCGTTCGCCAATATAAAACCTGCCACACCGTTTTCAGAAAGTTTGCTCACCATGTTTAAAATCCAAGCGTAGTTTGCATTGCCTGTTGGCGGCACATCATAACCCAACCATCGTGGGTCGTCTTTCAATTCGTTTTCGGCTCTCCATTGTTTTTGGTTAAACGGTGGATTAGCCATTACAAAATCTGCTTTCAAATCTTTGTGCTGGTCATCTGCAAAAGTGTCGGCTGCTTTCTCACCAAGGTTTGCAGAAATGCCTCTGATAGCCAGATTCATTTTTGCCAGCTTGTAAGTGGTGTTGGTGTATTCCTGTCCGTAAATAGAAACTTCTTTGGTGTTGCCGTGGTGTGCTTCAATAAAT
>JANLUX010000250.1:0-16953 GCA_031363705.1 Bacteroidota bacterium | reverse complement strand
CAAAACTTGGAGAGCAAGAAGCACGTACTCTAGTTCAATATGTGGAAATAAAATCAGAAGAGGCTTATACTTCGAAAAAAGATGTTTTAGCAACCAAAGAGGATGTCGCCAACATTAAAGCTGACCTTATTAAATGGATGTTTATTTTTTGGGTTGGGCAGATAGGGGTGCTTATTGCAATTTTGAACATGTTCTTTAAGAAATAACTCCGATACTTTATAACAAAAAAGTAATTATTAAATGTGTGGTTTATTGTGGGGTAACATTCCTTTTTAGAAACCAACTCCCTTCCCAGTCCAACATCCTAAAACCTTAGCAATATTTCCATAGGTCTGTGGGATTAGCAAAATAAAAGATACGTTTGTTACGTAATATAAATGTTACGTCAATCAATTTAGATAGAAAATTCGAATCCACTAGGAAGGTCATGGAAGTAATGGTGCATTTTATTTTTGAGATAATTAAAATTTGCATTCTGTCATGCTTCTATGCGACTATTACTCTTTTAACTTTTTTGTGGCTTGGAAAAATGAAACCTAATAGCTGGTTCAAGCGAGTGGCTGAAAAGAAAAAGAAATTTTGGTTTCTCTGTGGCCTTTTTATCTCAATCGGTCTTTTTATTTTCATGTTTACATACTGGGGTTTTCATGGACTTGGAGATGGGCCAAGAGTTCCAATTGGACACGGATTAATAGTTGACAATACAGATTGGACAGAGTATGGTTATGTAAATGAAATTCAAACTAACGATAGTATAAGTGTTGAAATGACAAAATTTAAAGTCACTAATGATAAATTACTCGGTAATCTTGATAGTCGTTTCTATACCTATAAAAATTCATATTTTATTTATGACATGAATACAAAATACCTTCAAGAATTCCAGACAAAGAAAGATTATGAAGACTTTGCTTTAAAGAATGATTTACCCCTAGAGAATGAATTTATGACCTTCGAGCAGAATTATCAGAAACGTTGGGGTGGATGTTGGTTTTGGTTGCTTCCTTGAGAACTTTTAAAAAGGAGGCCGAACGCATAGGATAAATTAAAGTGTTGCATTTTGCCTAAAAACAACAACCGAATCACGCACTGATGTCCTTTCCCTTATCACCGGAAGAAAATTTTCAATTTCCTTATTCAATTCTTCTTCGTTATAATGTGTTGCAAGATTGTTGACTGGTAATTGCAACCAAGGCTTTCGCTTGCCAAAAGGATATGTACCGAAAATAATTACCGGAGTTCCATAGGCATCTATGTTATGATCATCAATCAAAATCCATTGCTCAGCCCAATCATAAAACCAATGTGCATCTTCTTCATACAAACGCAGGCAAGCGTGTGATGCAGGAAAACCAGGTAAATCATATTGATGCAATGAAACTCCTCTCGCATTATCAAGATTAAAATACCAGTTTAATTTCCATTCAGGATTTTCTGTACTGATTGTTTGCTTTGCTTTCCAGTTTGTAAAATACAAGCCTGTTGGTGTAGGTGTACTGCGCTTGCCCATACTTGTTGGTCCCCAACGGACAAGATTGCCATGTTCGTAAGCTGCAAACATTTGCGAGTAGTAAGAAAAGAAAATCAGCTTAGGGATATCTGTAATAAGAGATAATCTGTCCGGAAAAGGGCTATACATTTTTAAATCTTCTATGAATGTATCCGGAACAACCAGCGTATCCAACTTCCATACATGTTCAAAGTCAACACGGTTCAAAGCAAGAATTAACTTCAGGTTTTCAGGGCTGAATTTATCTTTCAATTGAGTGATGAGAAAACTGTCAAGTGGAAGATAATGATAGGTGATTGTTGAAAGGATGGAATCGTGTTGAACGGTATCAGTCCTAACTGCTTCAACAACCGGTTTAATATCCTTCTCAGTTTTTTTATTCTCATTTGCATGCTGATTACATGAAATGATAATCCCACTAATCGCAGTTAAAAAGAAAGAGGAAATTTTGGAAGGGTGCATTAAAAAATCAGAAGGCAAACCTAATCAAAACAATTAAGTTCGGTTTTCATTTGGGAATTGCGAAACAATTATTCCACCGTCACACTCTTCGCAAGATTCCTCGGCTGATCCACATTGCAACCACGCATCACAGCAATGTGATAAGAAAGAAGTTGCAACGGAATAACGGAAACCAAAGGCACAAGCACATCATCTGTTTCAGGAATTTCAATAACGTAATCAGCAAGTTTTTTTACTTCAACGTCACCTTCTGTAACAATGGCAATGATGGTTCCTTTGCGGGCTTTAACTTCCTGAATGTTGCTTACTACTTTTTCATAAGATGTGTTCTTCGTTGCAATTACAACCACAGGCATGTTCTCATCAATCAAAGCAATCGGTCCATGTTTCATCTCAGCAGCTGGATATCCTTCTGCATGGATATATGAAATCTCTTTGAGTTTCAACGCTCCTTCTAATGCAACAGGAAATCCATAACCACGTCCTAAGTATAAAAAGTTTTTAGAATCTTTAAATTTTGCTGCAATCTCTTTTACTTTATCATTTGATTTTAAAGCTGTCTCCACCTTGGCGGGAATTTTCTCCAGCTCATTTAACAATTGACGGAAACGTGATTCGGTTATAGTTCCTTTTTTATGCGCTATCTGCAATGCAAGCAAAGTCAACACTGTTACCTGGGCTGTAAATGCTTTGGTAGATGCAACACCAATCTCAGGACCAGCGTGTGTGTATGAACCAGCGTGTGTAGCACGTGGAATAGATGATCCAACCACATTACAAATTCCCATCACAGTAACGCCTTTTGATTTCGCTAATTCAACTGCAGCTAACGTATCTGCCGTTTCTCCTGACTGTGAAATCGCTATCAATACATCATCATCATAAAGCACAGGATTGCGGTAACGGAATTCAGAAGCATATTCTACCTCCACAGGAATGCGTGCCAGGTCTTCAATTAAATATTCTGCAACCAAACCTGCGTGCCACGAAGTTCCGCAGGCAGCAATTAAAAAACGTTTGGCATTAATTAATTTTTTTTCAAACTCACGCAAGCCACCGAGCTTAAGTGTTCCCTGCTTTGCATTAAATCTTCCGCGCATACTGTCAGCTATAGAACGTGGCTGCTCATAAATTTCTTTGAGCATGAAATGATCATAACCACCTTTCTCCAACATCTCTAACTGGAGTTCCAGTTCCTGCACATAAGGAATCTTTTCCTGGTTCTCAATGGTTTTTACTGTGAGCTTACCATTTTCTATAACAGCCACTTCACCATCATTCAGGTAAGCTACATTCTTAGTGTATTCAACAATAGGAGTTGCATCTGAAGCAACAAAAAATTCGTCCTTACCAATACCTACTACGATAGGACTTCCCTTGCGTGCTGCAATTAATTTATTGGGTTCGTTTCTGCTAAGCACAACAATGGCATAAGCTCCCACTACTTCACCTAAAGCTAAACGTACTGCCTCTTCAAGCGATACACTTCCTTTATTATAAATTGCTTCTATCAGATGTATTAAAACCTCTGTATCAGTATCACTATTAAAAGTATGTCCCTGGTTTATAAGTTCTTTTTTTATAGGTGCATAATTTTCAATAATCCCATTATGGATAATTGCAAAATCATTGCTTTGCGAAAAATGCGGATGTGCGTTTCTATCGTTTGGTTCACCATGAGTAGCCCAACGGGTGTGACCCATTCCAACATTTCCGCGTAAATTTTTGTCTTGCACAAATTCAGCAAGATCGCTTACCTTGCCGGCTTTCTTATACACATTTAATTCGCCATTGAGCAAGGCGACACCCGCACTGTCATAGCCACGGTATTCCAACCGCTGAAGTCCTTTGATAATGATCGGGTAAGCTTCACGTTTACCGATATAAGCAACAATTCCACACATAATTATTTAGTTGTTTTGTTGTGTGTAAGTAATATTAATTTTCATGGATGATCCTCCGTTTAAAATTGTACGTCTTGCATTGGAAGTGCTTCCTCCTGCAATAATGTACAACCCATAATCTTTTACGTTGCCATTTAAAATTCGTTGCAAATGACGTGTTAAATTTAATTTATACTGTTTGTCAGTTGAACTATAGGTTCCCCCTAGTTCAAAAAAATCAATTGTAAGCACTTCCTTGCCCGCGGAGTCAGATGCAACCAACAAAAGATTTTCATGGGGTTTAAACAATCCACCATCCGTTCCATCTTTGATTGTTAAAATCAAATCAGCACGATTGATAGATACTTTTTTATAATTGAAAACCTGGTTCCAGTCAGGTAGCATAATCTTTGTTTTTAATCCAGCCAGTGATTGCACATACACCGTATCATGATTCATTGTAGGGAAAACAGGATTACACACCTGGGGAGACACTCCATAAGAATTACAATACTCATGTTTAAACCGAAGTGACCTTACAGAGTTACCATTAATTTCCAATTCGAAGGTTTTGGATGATGTATCATGATAATAAATCACCATTCGATGAAAAGCTGAAGATGCAGCAAAGCTTACAATACTTCCTGTTCCATCGGAGCTGTCAACAACGTAAATACCCTGAAAGTAATTTTTATAGAAATCTTCTCCGTTATGATTAATTAATTCCCGCATGAAACTACCTCCAACTGCTGTATCCAATGGTATTCGCAAATGCGGAGCTTTATTTATTCCGTTAATATTCACGCTGTCATTAACTTTGGGAATAATATCAATATGACCTAACATTTTTAGAATACTAAAGTCTTCAGTCGAATAATGTAAAGTATCCTTCATCTCCTGATTGATCTGATAAACACTTATGTGATGCACACTATTGGTATCACCATAAATTCCATCTTTAATATAACCCAACGTGAGAAAAACCGAATCAGGAGTAGTGATCCCGTTAAATGTATTTGCCAAAACAGTGCTGCCAAGCCTTACCTGTGCATAAAAAGAAGCAGCAGTGATACCGGTTTCATTGTCATTAATACTACCTAAAAATAAAGGGGAAGCTTTGCTGCTGCTTATCAGTGAATCTTCCTTCTCTGTATAAGTTGTTAAGCCATCAATATCTCTGGTAATAACACCTGGCTGATCACCTGTGGGCTGTACTCCCAAGCCTACTTCATCGGGTTCATTGCAGGAAATTGATAAAACTCCGATAAAAATAAGCCATAACCAAAGAAAATTTTTTCGCACTTGCACCATGGCGCGAAGGTACATATATTTAAAGGTTATGGAAACGCACAACAGCGTTTGAATTCAAGAGTGCTTAATCAACTAAAACAGCATCTTCAAGTAAGACCTCATCATAAAAGTTATCATAAGCATCAATGTACTCTTCAGGTGCCTGATAATTTAAAACCGGCTTACTTAATTTTTTAAGCTCTTTACTCAATAGCGGATTCAAAGTAGGAGTACCTACAACCACTGCATCAGCAAATTTCATAGCGGTAGTAGAAATGCCAACAAAATCAGGATTCTTTAGGTCTTTAATTTCATCTTTTCCTAAGCCATCCATCGCCATTTTTTTCCAGTAATCAGCATGAAATGATTCTTTGAACTCATCATTATACAATGAATAAACCACCTTGGAATTATGAAACATAGGATCGTCCTTGTAACTTGTTTTCACAAAAAGAGGAATAAGACTCGTCATCCAGCCATGGCAATGAATAATATCAGGAGCCCAGCCTAATTTTTTAACCGTTTCTAATACTCCACGACAGAAGAAAATTGTACGGTCATCATTGTCTTTAAAAAAGCTTTCATCATCGTCATGATAAACATTTTTACGTTGAAAATATTCTTCATTATCTATAAAGTAAACCTGCATGCGTGCTGCCTGAATTGAAGCAACTTTAATAATCAGCGGATGGTCACTATCGTTGATAATCAGATTCATACCGCTAAGACGAATCACCTCGTGCAACTGATGCCTTCTCTCATTTATATTTCCAAAACGGGGCATAAAAGTTCTGATTTCTTTACCTCGTTCCTGGATGCCCTGCGGCAGATACCGGGCTATTGTACTTTGCTCATTAGGTTCGAGATAAGGGATAATTTCACTTGAAATAAACAACACACGGGCTTTTCTCATAGGTTTCTTCACAGTTAATTAAAATTTGATTGCAAAGGTACGCAATATGATAGAACTATGCAACGATACTTCCAAGTGCGAGACGATAATAAAGTGAATTAATAGTGCTAATTACTCAGTATCAGGTTATTTTTTATCATTGTCAGGCTAATTAATATCACGTGTCTCTTGTAGTTTGCAACACTATTGACCAGCTCCGGCAGCATCTTTCTTCTGAACGCAGTATGGGCAGGTCAATTGGATTTGTGCCCACCATGGGAGCACTCCACCAGGGTCATATTTCATTAATGGAGACAGCTCTGGACGAAACTTCCATTGTAGTGAGCAGTATTTTTATAAATCCCACCCAGTTTAATGATCCCAAAGATTTAGAACGTTATCCCAGAACTCCTGAAAAAGATCTAAAATTACTGGAGGATGCAGGTTGTCATTATGTTTTTATGCCGGATGCAAAGGAAATTTATCCGGATAACGATGTCTTACAGGATATCAATTTTGGCAATCTTGATAAAGTAATGGAAGGAGCTTATCGTGTGGGACATTTTAAGGGAGTAGCTACCGTAGTAGATAAACTTTTTAGAATTGTAGAACCTCATTGTGCTTATTTCGGAGAAAAAGATTTTCAGCAATTAACGATCATAAGGTATTTGGTTCAAAAATTAAATCACCGGATAAAAATTGTTGGTTGCCCTACTTTAAGAGAAACGGATGGTTTGGCAATGAGTTCACGCAATCAACTGCTTACAGCGGAGCAAAGAAACGCTGCTCCGGTTATTTATAAAGCTTTAAAAGAATCTACTTACTGGATAAAGGAATTTCCGATTGAAGAAGTTAAGAAAAAAGTAATTGAGATTATTGATATCAGTCCTTTTTTAAAAGTGCAATATTTTGAGATTGTAAATTCAATCACACTTGAAAATGTGCTTTTGTATAATGAAAGCCAGCCCACAAGAGGATGCATTGCAGTGTTAACAGATGGTCCACGATTGATTGACAATATCGCTTATTGATAACTTCCTTTTGTTAAAGATTAACTTTGCCCTGTTATGCATATTGAAATATTAAAATCAAAAATTCACCGTGTTATCGTTACCGAAGCACAACTGCATTATGTAGGCAGCATAACCATTGATGAAGATTTAATGGATGCAGCCAACCTTATCGAAAATGAAAAAGTTCAGGTGTTAAACGTGAATAATGGTGAAAGGCTTGAAACGTATGTAATAAAAGGTGAACGCAACAGTGGAACGATTTGTATTAATGGACCTGCAGCAAGAAAAATGCTGGTAGGCGATGTGGTGATTATTATCTCTTTTGCAAGTATGGAGTTTGAAGTAGCCAAAAAATTTCAACCTGCTGTTATTTTCCCAAATGACCAAAACCGGATTATCAAATCTTAAATTTTGAAAAAAAAGCTTCTTACCATTTTAAAATATCTTGCTTTTCTGGGAATTGGTATCGGGTTACTGCTATGGACTTTCAGAAAACAATCCCTGACACTGGAGGAGATTACTGACCAAATCTTTGCAGTTGATTTACGATGGTTATCCTTATCACTGCTGCTTTCAGTATTGGCGTTGTTCAGCAGAGCTTACAGATGGAATCTTCTCATACATCCATTAGGTTATCGTCCAAAACTGATGAATGCATTTCACTCATTGATGATAGGATATTTTGCCAACCTGGCAATACCACGCATCGGAGAAATAAGCCGTTGTGCTGCATTGAACAAAGCAGAGCAGGTTCCTTTTGATAAGCTCATCGGCACTGTGATTGTTGAGCGTGTTTCGGATGTAATAATGTTACTGGTTTCTATTTTATTGGTTTTATCAATAGAATATAACCGATTAGGCAGTTTTTTTAATGACCAGTTTTTTTCTCCGGCAATTAACACACTTCATCATTCAGCATTATTATTAACTATTATTGTTATAAGCATCATCGTTCTCATTATTTTATTGATCCGTTATTTTAAAAAGAATAAAGAATCTGTTTTTGTAAAAAAAATAAACAAACTTACTTCCGGTATCGTTGCAGGTTTAAAAACCATTATCACCATGAAAAGCCGTGGTGAATTTTTATTTCACACACTTTTTATCTGGCTGATGTATTTCTTAATGACTTACACTTCTTTTTTTGCATTAACATCCACTTCCTTTCTGGATGCAAAAGCAGGATTGCTGATTATGGTTATTGGCGGCATCGCAATGTCAGCACCGGTGCAAGGTGGAATCGGCACTTATCATTTTTTAGTTTCACAGGCGTTATTGTTATTTGGTATCGCAAATGGAATAGTGTTTGCCACAATGGTTCATACCTGGCAAATTATTGTAAGTGTTGCTTTAGGGTTAATTGGATGGTTAATAATCTTTGTCTTTCCTAAAAAGAAATCTGCATGAATCATCTTGAAAAAATAAAGAATAAGATCCAGAACATTGAAAAAGCAACCACCACACTACAACAATGGCAGGTTGAAAAATGTAAGATTGTTTTCACAAATGGTTGTTTTGATATTCTGCACCTTGGTCATATTGATTATCTGGCAAAAGCTGCCGATTTAGGCGATAAGCTAATAATAGGTGTCAATACGGATGCTTCTGTTTCCAGGATTAAAGGTCCATCACGTCCTATCAACGACCAGGGTTCAAGAGCAATGGTGCTGGCTTCGCTTTCGTTTGTTTCTTTAATAATTTTATTTGATGAGCCTACACCATACAATCTTATCAAGGTTGTTCAACCGGATGTGCTGGTTAAAGGAGCTGATTATAAGATTGAAGAGATTGTAGGTTATGATATAGTTACAGCTAAAGGAGGTAAAATCATAACACTTGATTACCTGGCTGATTATTCAACTTCAGGTATTGAAAAAAGGATACTTGAAAAAAATAAGTTACAGATGTAATGTTTTACCGATATTTCACGTTACTTTTGGAGAAACCCTCGTACATATACCATAAATTTTAAAACTATGAAAACACTACTTTATGTCCTTGGATTCTGCTCTCTCCTGTTAACAGGATGTGATAACAAAGATTTGCTTCAATCAGAAGATAAAATCCGCGAACAATTAGAAAACAAAAATTGGAAAAGAGTAGCTCCTTCCAGCCAGGACTATCATGAAGTTTGGACTTTTAAAGAAGGAAAGTTGATGATTGATAAAGACAGTACTGACTTAAACGGTACTTATTCTGTTGACACTAAATTTTCTGCAAGCTATGTTTCCTTTTTAGGGTTTCCTCAGCTTCATAACTTAGTTGGGCTCGATTATACAAACATCAATATGAAGTGGACTATTGCCGTAATAAATAATAATGTCTTGTATCTTTCTGCAACAAATGAATCAGGCACTATCAAATCACTTGAATTTGTAGTGCAATAAAAAATTTTAAAATGCTATTAAAAACTCCCGGCTCACTACCGGGAGTTTTTTTTTATCCTATAAGGTTTTTACTTTTTCAGAGATTAAAAAATCAATCATTCACCAGCTGCATCTCATCAACAAGATACTTAGCTCCTGCAAATTTATCAATGATAAAAAGTGTGTAACGAATATCCAGTGTTATGTTTCTGCATATTTCAGGATTGAAATCAATATCACTCATCGTACCTTCCCACACACGGTCGAAGTTTGTTCCCAGTAAATGTCCTTTGGCATTCAGCACCGGACTTCCTGAGTTGCCACCTGTGGTATGATTGGTTGCGATAAACGCTAAAGGCATTTTTCCGTTAACGCCATATCTGCCATAATCTTTCTGCTTGTAAAGCTGAATAAGTTTTGCAGGCACATCAAACTCTTCATCCTTCGGTTTATATTTTTCTATCACGCCTTCAAGTGTGGTGTAAAAATTATAATCAACTCCATCACGCGGATGATAAGGTTTAACATTTCCATAAGCTATGCGTAAAGTAAGATTGGCATCAGGATACATTTTTTTACCATCTGCCATTTCAAGTTGTGCCTGCATGTATAACCTGTTGAGTTTTGTTAAACGATTATTTCTAACAGTTACTGTAGGCGCAATTTTAGTTTGATACGTGGAGTTAATATTTTCTGCAAGCATCCATGCGGGATCTTTAGCCAGTTTTTTTAAATTCTTTTTTGTGGGATCAGACAATACTTTTTCTATGTTTTCCAATGAAGTAAACACAGAATGCTTAAATATTTCATCAGCATAAGCTGCATAATCGTTATTGTATTTTAATTTTATTTCCATCAATGCAGAAGGCCTTAATGAATCAACAACATTATCATTATATAATTTAAGCAATGCTGCCATCACCTTCTTATCTGTAGGAGCATCATAATCTTTAAAGAAAATTCCTGCTGCTTTTAATAACTTTTCAGCTTCAGCTTTGACTGCTTTTTCATCACGTGTTTTCGCTTTGCTTAAATCGATTAGCTGACTGAAACCGGTTGCATAATTTATAATCTCAATACCCATTCCTGCCTCAGCATAAAAATCATTGGCTGTAATATAAGGAGTGAATCCATCATACACTTGCTTAAAATCATTTAACAGGTTTCCATACTTTGCTTGTCGCGATGCATCTTTACTAACCCACACAGCAAAATCTTTTTCCTCCTCTTGTTTTTTTTGTACGGTATTGCTTCTTATTAAACCACTGGCTTCACCCTGCCATTTTTTCCATGCGTTAGCTACTCCGCTTTTCTTTGAAGAATACTGAATGTGTATTTTTTCATCATTTCTCATTGCTTCTTCAATGATTGCAAGACGTTGATCACGCACTTTAACGCGATTGGGATCACTTACGTTCGCAATTATATCCACAGCATAGGAAGTTAAATATTCCTGAGTTTTTCCGGGAAAGCCATATACGAAAGTGAAATCATCTTCTTTAACTCCTCCCACGCAAATCGGGATAAAATATTTGGGATGAAAAGGAACATTGTCTGCACTGTAATCTGCAGCTTCATTATTTTTATTGGCATAAATGCGGAACAATGAAAAATCTCCAGTATGCCGGGGCCACATCCAGTTATCTGTATCTCCTCCGAAGCTTCCGATTGAAAGAGGAGGCGCACCAACCATCCTTACATCTTTAAAAGTTTCCGTAACGATCAGGTAAAAATCATTGCCATTAAAAAAGGACTTGACCTTAGCTTCATAATGCGTGCCTTCCACTGCTTTTTTTTCTAATTGAAATGCTGCCTGTTTTATTTTTTCGTTTCGCTGTTCCTCAGTCATTGAATCATTCAGCACTTTCATTATTTCATTGGTTACATCATCCATCCGCACAATAAAAGTTGCTGTCAATCCCGGACAAGGAAGTTCTTCCTTCCTGTTCATTGCCCAAAATCCATCACGCAGATAATTATGTTCTAAACTACTGTGTGCCTGAATTTGAGAATGACCGCAATGATGGTTTGTAAGAATTAATCCCTGGTCAGAAATTATTTCACCTGTGCATTTTCCATCAAACAGAATCACGGCATCCTTTATACTGTTTTTATTGACACTGTAAATTTCTTCGGCAGTAATTTTTAATCCTTTGATTTGCATTTCCTGTTCATTGAGTTGCTTTAACAACATGGGCAACCACATGCCTTCATCGGCAGCAGCAGGAAATATCCGGAACAGTAAAATAATGAGAAGAGGAATTTTAATTTTCATAATAAGATTTTAAGCGAATAAAAATAATTGTTTTGAGAAGGGTAATTTTTTATCCAAACCTCCGAGGTTTTGAAAACCTTGGAGGTTTAGGTAAGCATAGAGAGATGAGTCCTGCGTCAGCATGGCAATTGATACCAAAACAAAAAGCGCAAAACAATTATTTGCTTTGCGCTCTTCATATTTTTCAATGGTTAAATCAGAAAGGAAGATCGTCAGTACCTTCCTGTTCAGCTGACATTGGATCACCAACTGGTTCCGGTCTTCTTGCTGACTGCATCTGTGGCATTGATTGATCATTGCCTGATGATGCGTTTCCTACTCCATCCATAATTCTCCATGCACGCACATCTGTGTACCATCTTCCCTGGTATTCGCGTGACTCGATATTTAACGATGCGGTGATTGTGCTGCCAACGGAAAACTTTTTCAAGTCGTTGGTTTTTTCACCCATCGTGCTAAGGCATACTTTTTTTGGATAGGTATCAAAAGTTTCAACAATAAACTCTTGTTTTTTCCATTCCTTTCCTGCTTTGCTTACGCCACTGGTTTCGGGCATAATCTGAATAATTTTTCCTGTAAGTTCTAAGCTCATGATTTTTTATATTTAATCATACAAAAATAGGAAAAAGCCTTTCGGTTTTCTCCTATTTTACCATTGTGAAAAAATATTTTTAATTAATCAGCTCCAGGCTGCGCTGAATGAACTTTGTTAATTCTTCGCCTTTCAACAATTGCTGTGAAAGCAATGCAAGGTCAGTGGTCTGCTTTACTAACTGTGTTTGTTTTCCTGCATCCGGCTCCACAAGTATGCGCGCCATTAACGGATGATTTGTATTCACAACAAGATTATAATGCTCAGGCATGCTTCCCATAAAATCATAACCACCACCCATTGCTGCCATGTCTTTCATCCTGCGCATAAATTCAGGGCGTGTTATCATCATAGGAGCATCTTTCTCAGTTAAATTTTCAAATACAACTGTAAACTGCTCTTTCGGAACTGCGTTTTCAATCAATGGCTGCAATTGCTTCTTTTGATCTTCATTGAGGTTTGATTTTTTCTCTTCACCCTTTTCAATCAGTTTATCAATGGTATCAGCATCTACTCTTGCAAATTGTGCATTTTCAATTTTCTGCTCTAAGAAATTTACAAAATGAGGGTCAATTACTCCATCTAAAAGCAACACATCATAGCCTCTGTTTTTTGCTGCTTCGATAAAGCTATGTTGTTCAACCGGATTGTTAGTGTAGAGATAAACAATCTTCTTGTCTTTATTTTCCTGGTTGAGCTTGATGAGCTGAGCATATTCATCAATGGTGAAATATTTATTATCCGTATTCTTGAAAAAGAAAAAATTCTTTGCACGATCAAAAAATTTCTCTTCACTCAACATTCCGTATTTAATAAACACACCAATGTCATCCCACTTTGCTTCAAAATCACTGCGATTTTCTTTAAATAGTTCCTCCATTTTATCAGCCACTTTTTTCATGATGTGACTGCTGATCTTTTTCACATTGCTGTCACTCTGCAAATAGCTTCTAGAAACATTTAAAGGAATATCAGGTGAATCCAGCACACCATGCAGCAAGGTCAGGAAATCAGGAACGATTCCTTCCACAGAATCAGTAACAAAAACCTGGCGGCTGTATAATTGAATTTTATTTTTCTGAACCTCTAAATTTTTCTTCAACTTAGGGAAATAAAGGATTCCCGTAAGGTTAAAAGGATAATCAACATTGAGATGAATATAAAACAAAGGATCTTCGGCAAACGGATATAATTCTTTGTAGAACTTTTTATAATCTTCATCCGTTAAGTCAGCTGGTTTACGTGTCCATGCAGGTTGTGTATTGTTAATGATTTTATCATCAAATTTAATTTCAACAGGTAAAAATTTACAATACTTTTTTAGTAATGCTTCAATACGTGCGTTCTCTAAAAACTCAAGGTTGTCCTCATTGATATAAAGAATAACATCTGTTCCCCTTTCGGTTTTATTTGCAGACTCTAAGCTATAATCAGGACTGCCATCACAACTCCATAACACTGCATCTTCATTATCTGTTGATTTATAAGATCGGGTCAGCACTTCTACTTTATCAGCCACCATAAAAGCGGAATAAAAACCCAACCCGAATTTTCCGATAATGTTTACTCCTGCTTCGTCCTTATATTTATTTACGAATTCCTCAGCTCCTGAAAATGCAATCTGGTTAATGTATTTCTCCACTTCTTCAGCAGTCATGCCAATACCTTTATCAGAAATGGTTAAGGTTTTTTTATCTTTATCAATAGTTACATTGATAGTAACATCGCCTAACTCTTCCTTAAATTCTCCAAGTGAAGCAAGGGTTTTTAATTTTTGCGTTGCATCGGTTGCGTTGCTAACCAGTTCGCGTAAAAAGATTTCGTGGTCAGAGTATAAAAACTTTTTAATGATAGGAAATATGTTTTCCGTTTGTACGTTTATTTTACCTGTTTGCATATTTTGTTGATTTTGATTGCCGCGCGAATTTCAAATAAAATGCCATACCATCAATTGCTGACACATTGACGGATGAAACTTGCCGTCATTGCGAGGAACGAAGCAATCTGTTTCATAGCAGGAGATTGCTTCGTTCCTCGCAATGACGTAACCTTGTTATAGTTAAGTTAATACGAACTCTAATTACACTCCGCTTGCAGAACGTGGAATAATAATTGCGAAATTTGTGAACCTCTTAAAACTTTACAAACAGTATAACGTAGAAGACAAAATGCTTTATAAAACTATGAGAAAATTGAAATATAAATTAATTGTTTTGTTGATGTGCGTGTTAGTTGCTCCCCACATTCATGCACAAAGTACGGATGCCGGACGCAAGTTTGATGCACTGCTCAACATTATTGCACAAGCTTATGTGGACACTACCAATCAAAAGGAGATGACCGAGGATGCAATACGTGCAATGCTGAAAGATCTTGATCCACACTCTGTTTATCTGGATGCTGAAGAATTGAAACAGGTGAATGAACCTTTAGTGGGAAAGTTTGAAGGTATCGGAGTCCAGTTTCAGTTGGTGGAAGACACCATTATGGTGAGCCAGGTAATTTCAGGTGGACCAAGTGAGAAATTAGGTATTCGTGCAGGAGACAGAATTGTTAAGATTGATGGAGAAAACGTTACCAATATCAAGCTCACGAACCGTGATGTCTTAAAACGATTGAGAGGTGACAAGGGAACCAAAGTTACTGTTGGCATTTTTCGCAGAGACGTGAAAGGACTTACCGATTTTACAATAACACGTGACAAAATTCCACTGTACAGTGTTGATGCAACTTACATGGCTACACCTGAAATCGGTTACATAAAAGTGAGCCGTTTTGCTGATAGCACTGTTTATGAATTTAAAGCTGCATTGCAACAATTAAAAGACCAGGGGATGAAAAGCCTGATTGTGGATTTGCAGGGTAATGGTGGTGGTTATCTCAATCGTGCCATAGAGATGGCTGATGAATTCTTGAGTGCTGATAAACTCATTGTTTACACACAAGGTCGCATACAGTCGCGCCAGGAAAATTATTCAACTGCTTATGGAGGTTTTGAAAAAGGTAAATTGGTGATGCTGGTAGATGAATCCTCCGCCTCAGCAAGTGAAATTGTTAGCGGTGCAGTGCAGGATCATGATCGTGCATTGATTGTGGGACGAAGAACGTATGCAAAAGGTTTGGTTCAAAAACCATTTTCGTTGCCTGACGGTTCGGCAGTGCGATTGACGATAGCACGTTATTATACGCCTTCCGGCAGATGTATTCAGAAAGCATATGGCAAAGGAGAGAAAGGAGACGAGGATTATGATGCAGATTTAAGCAACCGTATTTTACATGGTGAATTATATAGCGCAGACAGTATTAAGTTTATTGACTCACTGAAATATTTTACGGCTGCAAATCGCCCTGTTTTTGGTGGTGGAGGAATTATGCCTGATGTGTTTGTTCCATTGGATACAACACTCAACAGTAAATATTATGATGAATTGAGGAGAAAAGGTATCCTTGCTGATTTCGCATTTAATTATACCGATGACAACCGGAATAATTTGTTAAAAAATTATCCTGATGTGAAAACTTTCAAAAAGAACTTTGAATTAACACCTGAAATAATGAATAAGTTTTTTTCTTACGCTGAGAGAAAAGACGTGAAGAAAGATGAACAACAATTTTTAACGTCCGAGAAACTGATTAGAACACAGGTTAAAGCCCTTATCGCCCGTGATCTTTGGAATACCAATGCTTACTGGTATGTGGTAAATGATATCCTCAACACATACACAAAAGCCATTCAATGTATAGAGGATAATACTTTTGACAAGATGAAAATTGCAGAAGGGAAATAAATATTGGGATTTGAGGATTTAGGATTGAAAGATTAAAGTAAAAAGAAACGCTCTCCAATTGTGGAGCGTTTCTTTTTATACCCTTTACAATACTTTTTGCTACTCCCTTAATTAATTTTTTCCCAATAATCCCCATGTGAAATGTCATATCTCAAAATCCCATTTGCCTTAGTATAATATATTTTCCAGACACCATAAAAATTTGCAGAGTCTCTCGTCATTATATATACATTGTTAAAAGTCTGTCCATTAATAACAATATTATTTTGTGGAGAAAAGTTAGAAAAGATAAAAGAACTATTAAAACGGCTAAAGTTGCTATCTAGTATACTAGCAGAGATCCCGGCAACACCCGAATTCCATTGATCATTGTGGCTCACATCAATTCGAAAATCTAAGTTGTTTTGAGAATTGCTTATTTTATAATATATAGCATCTTGATGATGTTGACACGGATAATCACTTTGCCCATTACTTCCATTATGAGTTGGATTACCAACATGAAATGTATCTTTTAAATTTATATCACTTTTAAATTTCAACTCTTCACCTCCCGAATAGGAGAGCCATGATTTTTCATCAGATGTGAGTTCTCCCTGAGAATCTTTACATTTAATACAAGAATTTAAAAGAACACAGAATATCAGTATTACGATTAGTTGCTTCATATTAATCCTTAGAAAAATAATCTATGCTTTGATAAACTCCTGTTTCCAGTTTTACAATCTGCATGAGTAAATCATTTGCGAGTGAGCTTGCGCCAAAACGGAAGTAATCAGGATTCATCCAGGCCTCGCCTAATGTCTCTCTTAGTACTACCAGATATTGCAACGCAAGTTTTGCAGTTGCAATTCCACCGGCTGGTTTCATGCCTATCATTTT
>JANLUX010000247.1:0-7469 GCA_031363705.1 Bacteroidota bacterium | reverse complement strand
GGAAGCTCAGAAATTAAATGATAACGAGCAGTACGAAAGTGCCAATGTAATGTATAAGCAATTGGTGATGAAAGAGCCAAACAATGGCACCATCTGGTTTTATTACGGAGAAAATATGCTTGATGCAGATAACCAGGATTCAGCCATGCTAATGTTTAATAAAGGACTACAAGTGGACCCTTCTAATCCGTTAAACAATATTGGTCTTGCAGAAATAAAATTATCACAAAGCAACATGCAGGAAGCAAAACCATTCATTGATAAAGCACTGGCAACCGGTGCAAATAAAAATGTGGTGGTGTTAATGGAAGCTGCGGATGCTTACACACATTTCAAAACAAAAGATTTAATGAGTGCGCAAACTTTATTAGCTTCTGCATTAAAGCTTGAGCCAAAAAATGCTGACTTATATGTGCTTAATGGAGATGTGTATTCTGAATTAAATAACGGAACTGAAGCTGCCAATAATTACAACCAGGCTTTAACGCTTGATAAAACACAAGTGAAAGCTGTATTGCATAAAGGGCAGTTATATAAACGTTCAACAAACTATGAAGGCGCTGCCGAGGAATTCAGAAAGGCAATCACGATTGATCCAAACTTTGCTCCGGCTTATCGCGAGCTGGGAGAAGTTTCATGGCAGCTGCGAAAGTTTGATGATGCAAATGCGAATTACAAGAAATATTTAGAGCTTTCTAAAAATAATGATGGAGCACGATTGCGTTATATCAGCTTCTTGTATTCTATCAAAAAATTTCCTGAAGCATTAGCTGAGTTCAGCCAGATTACCAAAGTTGATTCTTCTAATCTGGGTTATATTCGTTTAGGTTCTTATTTGTATTATGAAACAAATGATACTGTAAAGGCACTGGCATTTATCAGCAGGTTGTTTAACATGACTGATAGTACAAAACGTGGAAGCCGCGATTATGAATACTATGGTAAAATGCTTGCAAAAAGCGGACAGGATTCGGTTGGTTTAGGATATATCCGCAAAGCATACAACATGGAACCTACGCGCACTGAATTGCTGTCAGAGATGTTTACTATTTATCAGAAAGCAAAAAAATATGATAGTGCTGCTTCGGTTCTCGAGGAGAAAATTGCAACAGGAAAAAATGTTATGTCGAATGATTATCTCAATCTCGGCAAAACCTATTATACACTCCGTATGCCTGAAAAAGCAGACAGCGCATTTGCTAAATATGCTGGTGTACAACCTAATTGGGCTCCTATTTATGCCTGGCGTGGACGTACCAATGCAATGATTGACTCCACAGCAAAACAAGGATTGGCAAAACCATTTTATGAAAAATATATTGAGGTTGCAACACAGGACACAGCCAACATTGGCAAGTATAAAAAAGATTTGATGGAAGCTAATCAGTACCTGGCGTTTTATTATTTCGTTAAAAAAGATTGTGAGCAATCAATTGCTTATTGGAAGAAAGTGTTGGAATTTGACCCTGATAATAAACAGGCAAAAGATTCTATCAAACAGATTCGTGAAGATAAAAGCTGCAGATGATAATTATCCATTGCAAATTTTTCAGGAAAAAATATAGTATAAGTATTAATTTCCAAACATCATTACTATAGAAACTTTAGTAAATGTTTTCATAGAATAAAGAATTTGACATTATGTAGTTTAATTTTAATAATGGCTGAAAAAATTGTGTGCCAGTTACTCAATCACTACATTTCAGTGTAAAGACTTTATTCTGCAAGCGTGAAAAACGCTACTCCGGTTTGGGAGAGGAATTACTTATTTATTCTTTTAAAAAGTGTTTTTATTACTTCAAGGTTGCCGTTACATAGCAATCATTTTTTTTGTCACTATGCTTTCATTTTCATTAATTGAATAGAAGTAAACTCCTTTCGCCAGATGGAGATTTTGCAAATGAAATTCTTTCTGTCCTTTTGGAATTATAAATTGTTTAATCGTTTTTCCCATGGCATCTGTTATTATTAACTTCGCTTCACCTTTTCTTTCTGCCAGATAAATAGTTGTAGATTGACTGAATGGATTAGGATAACAATGCAGTTTACTCTCCGGTTCTCTTTCTTCAGAGATAACAGCAGTACACCCAATCATTGTTCTGAAAGCATCCACTTTCCCGTTTCCCCAGCTATTATTAGGTAATATAGTGCCTGTAAATGTATCCTGCTTGGCACAATCCACAAGGTGATCCTTTATATCCTGCCATGAAGCAGTGGGATTTTTTTGAAGATATAATGCAGCAATTCCTGCCACGACAGGTGAAGCAGATGAAGTGCCGCCATCACGTATATGCATTCCTCCCTGTGCAACTTTGTATGGTTGATTCGCGATAAACCACGCAGCACTCGAAAGCTTAAGTGCTGAAAGTGTTACTTCGCCAGTGGCAGTAATATCTGGTTTTAATCTTCCATCACGTGTGGGTCCCCAGCTGCTGCTTGATGCAAGCGATCCTACAACAGTAGGAAATGTAACAGGGTTTCCATTTACATCAATATAACTGTTCCGGTTTACATATTGTCCCACTGTAATTACTTTATCACTGCATTGGAAACTACTGCATATTCCCTGGTAAACATCAGGTAAAACATACTTTGCCATCGCAGGATAAATGGTATCAGGAGGGATTCCGTTTTGCGCAATCCATGCCCAGCTGTATGCATCGAAACTTCCGTTTCCGGTGGTACTGAACCGCCAGTTATATGCTGAATCTTCAGTTATTAAAAACTGTAACAGGTAACTATCTCCAATAAGTTCTGCATAACTCATTATGATTCCCAGCCGGTCGCCATTACTATTGAAAACGGTGTCATTTCTCAAAATATTCAAATGTGCGGAGATATCACGATAGCTCAATGCTCCTCTAAAATCATACACAGGCGTTGTTTGATCAGCACCCACACTGAATTGCACATTATTAAAACCGGCAGTGTCAGCCCATAATTCAAAATAATCTCCTGTGTTCCAGGTAAAGCTGGTATCTGTGGCCACACAATTTGTTTGAACATGGAAAGGATAACCACCAATGTTACCGGCAGCACATACCAACGAACGACCATTTTGCGCAGTTATTAAATTATCAATCAATTGTGCGCTTAAATCTTTACCGTCATGCGAACCAAAATATGTTCCGGCACTGATATTAATAACGCAGGGTTTGCCAAGCTGATCAGCTTTCTCATAGATATATGCAACGGCATCAGCAATCGTACTCAGAAACTGATCGTCATATAAATTAAAATTAATCGCCACCGCAATGATGTCAGCTTTGGGAGCTACTCCTTTAAAATTATTAACTGCACTTCCGTTGCTTGCACCAATTCCTGTAACATGAGTTCCATGTGCAATTGCATCCACATGTCCTGTCACCGGTCCGCCCTGCAATTCAGCATTAATGTCTGCTTCAGTAAATTCCTGTCCATAATTATATGGCTGAGGTGTGTTGGCAGCATTAGGCATAAGATGATCCCAGATAAATTTTACCCGTGTATTTCCCAGCGAATCTTTAAAATCCGGATGCGTGTAATCAACTCCTGAATCTATAAATCCCATTACTACTCCGCTACCGTCATATCCTTGCGGTAATGGTGATACTCCATCATGCACTTTAATAATATTATTGTTTACAAGCATGCTGTCATTTAGTGCCTGTATTTTTTTTGAACCCTGTTCAATACGGAAAATATTTTGATCACTCACTAAATTTTGTAATGCTGAAACAGGAATGGAAACCGAAGCAATATCTCCGGCAGAAAACTTAAAATGTCCACCATTGTTTTTTACAACTTGTTTAATGTGTTCAATATTCCCTTTTATCAACACTGCGACATCATGAGTCTGAAAGGAATGGTTTTGCATTTTCAATGCAAGATCAAAACTGATTTTAGTCTGAGACTTTTGCTTATTTTTTGGTTGCGAATAAACTATCGAAACACAGAAACAGCAGAGGAGAAATAATTTTTTTTTCATTTTCAAGATGGATTTATGGGAACAATTTTAAACCTGTATTTTAATTAAATTTGTGTCCCCGTTTTTATACGTTATATTAAAAGATAAAGTTACATTAATCATATTCTTAAAATGGCCGCAGCAGACGACAAAAAAATAATCTTTTCCATGGTGGGTGTTAGTAAAACCTACCCTCCTCAAAAACAAGTTCTAAAAAATATTTACCTCTCCTTTTTTTACGGAGCCAAGATTGGTATTCTCGGTTTAAATGGTTCCGGAAAATCAACACTGCTCAAAATTATTGCAGGTTTGGAAAAATCGTTTCAGGGCGAAGTAGTTTTTTCTCCTGGTTACACAGTAGGTTATTTATCACAGGAGCCTGAACTCGATTTGACAAAAACTGCAAAAGAGATTGTGATGGAAGGTGCACAACCCGTTGTTGATTTGCTTGCTGAATACGATGAGGTGAATAACAAATTTGCTGACGAAGAAATCATGAACAATCCTGACAAGATGGATAAACTGATGGCTCGCCAGGCGGAGTTGCAGGATAAAATTGATCACGTGGATGCATGGAATCTTGACACTAAAATTGAAGTAGCAATGGATGCTTTACGTTGCCCCGAAGCAGATACTCCGGTTTTAAATTTAAGTGGTGGTGAGAAAAGAAGACTGGCGTTATGCCGTTTGCTGTTGCAGGAACCTGATATTTTATTGTTGGATGAACCCACCAACCACCTGGATGCAGAAAGCGTTGAGTGGTTAGAACATCATTTACAACAATACAAAGGAACTGTGATTGCAGTAACACACGATCGTTATTTCTTAGATAACGCAGCAGGATGGATTTTGGAATTAGACAGAGGCGAAGGAATTCCATGGCAGGGAAATTATTCTTCATGGCTTGAACAAAAAGGAAAACGATTGGAAGCAGAAGAAAAAACTGAAAGCAGAAGACAAAGAACCTTGAAGCGCGAATTGGAATGGGTTCGTTTATCACCTAAAGGACGTCAATCAAAATCGAAAGCCCGTTTGGGTGCTTACGATAAAATGTTCAACGAAGAAGTAAAAGAGAAGGAAGATAAATTAGAATTGTTTATTCCCCCTGGACCACGTTTGGGTGGTGTGGTGATTGAATCAGAAAACGTAAGTAAAGGATACGCTGACCGTTTACTGATTGACAACTTAAGCTTTGCATTGCCTCAAGCAGGTATCGTTGGCGTGATAGGCCCTAACGGTGTTGGTAAAACAACTTTGTTTCGCATGATTATGGGACAGGAGAAACCCGATAGCGGAGATTTCAGAGTAGGAGAAACCGTACAGGTTGCTTACGTTGATCAAAGTCATGATGATTTAATTCCTGACAAAACAGTGTATGAAATTATAAGCGGAGGACATGAAAATATTGTCATCGGAAATCAAACTATCAACGCACGTTCTTACATCAGCAAATTTAATTTCAGTGGTGCTGACCAGGGAAAAAAATTAAATGTACTCTCAGGGGGAGAACGTAACCGTGTACATCTTGCAATTACTTTGAAGCAAGGAGCAAATGTTTTATTGCTCGATGAGCCAACCAATGATATTGATGTAAATACTTTACGTGCATTGGAAGAAGCATTGGAAAACTTTGCAGGCTGTGCCGTAGTTATCAGTCACGACCGCTGGTTCTTAGATAGAATCTGTACACACATACTTGCCTTTGAAGGCGACTCACAACAATATTTCTTTGAAGGCGGTTACACGGATTACGAAGAAAATAAGAAGAAACGATTGGGAAATAGTGAGCCACACAGGTTCAGGTATAAGAAGCTCACGGTATAAATCGTGTACGGATGAAAAGCCATCTACGAATACGAATCTTTACGAATTTACGAATCTGTTATGCAGAAAATATTAAGTTCAATTTAATTAAATAAAAATTATGAAGCCTGCTGTTGTTAATGTCAATCCACCTCCTGTTGCTCAAAATAATAATAATCAGAGTGATTCGTAAATTCGTACATATTCGTATTCGTAGATGACATTTATTTCGGGGATGCCATTGATTCGTAAATTCGTAAAGATTCGTATTCGTTGATGAAACCCTCTATCCCAAAAGGTACCCGCGATTTTTCTCCGTTAGAAATGCAACGGAGGAATTTTATATTTAATACCATTCGTAGTGTCTATGAAAAGTTTGGCTATGAACAGATAGAAACTCCGACAATGGAAAACCTTGATACATTGATGGGGAAATATGGAGAGGAAGGGGATAAGCTTATTTTTAAAATTCTGAATTCGGGAAATTTTTTAGAGGGAATTGATAAAAACCAAATTGAAGAAGGAAACTTCAAAAAAATAACTTCCTCTATTTCAGAGAAAGCTCTTCGTTACGATTTAACAGTTCCTTTCGCTCGTTACGTTGTAATGCACCAAAACGACATTACATTTCCATTTAAGCGTTATCAGATACAACCTGTGTGGCGTGCAGATCGTCCACAGAAGGGAAGATACCGTGAGTTTTATCAATGTGATGCAGATGTAATTGGTTCCGCTGCTTTGTTAAACGAAGTAGAGTTGATTCAGATAATTGATGAGGTATTTTCAAATCTTACTATTGGGGTTATAATTAAAATCAACAACAGAAAAATTTTATCCGGCATTGCAGAAATCATTGGTGAAGCTGATAAAATAATTGACATCACTGTTGCAATTGATAAGCTTGATAAAATCGGAATTGAAAAAGTAAACGAAGAATTAAAATCAAAAGGTTTGTCAGCTAATGCAATTCAACAAATTCAACCTTTGATGAATCTGAAAGGAAGCAATGAAGAAAAATTATCATCACTTGAAAAAATATTATCAACTTCTGAAATAGGCAAGAAAGGAATTGAGGAAACCAAAAGTGTTCTGAATTCAATTTCACTTTTCCCAAATCCAAGCTCTCAGCTTGAATTAGATATTACTTTAGCAAGAGGATTAAATTACTACACGGGTGCAATCATTGAAGTTAAAGTGGAAGATAAACGTTCTTCTTTTACAAGCAGCGTTTTGGGTGGAGGTCGTTATGATGACCTGACAGGAATTTTTGGTTTGCCCAATGTGAGTGGTGTAGGAATTTCTTTTGGAGTAGATCGCATTTATGATGTGATGGATGAAATGAAATTGTTTGAACAAATGAATCTTCAATCATCGTCAACAAAAATTTTGTTTGTCAACTTTGGTTCTGCAGAAGAAAAATATTGTTTGCAATTGGTTACCAAAGTGCGTGCTGCAGGAATCAATGCAGAGCTTTATCCTGATCAGGCAAAGATGAAAAAGCAGATGAGTTATGCGGATGCAAAAAAAATTCCTTTTGTTGCAATCATTGGTTCAGATGAAATGAAAGAACAGAAAATCATGTTGAAGAATATGGTGAGGGGTGAGCAGGTGAAAGTTTCGCTGGAAGAACTTATTGAAAAAATTAAAGATTAACAGAAATGAAAAGTGTTGTGCGATGCTTCGTACCTCAGCATTACAAACACTGACGATTGTCAGGCTG
>JANLUX010000178.1:0-2614 GCA_031363705.1 Bacteroidota bacterium | reverse complement strand
CAAATCGTACTTTGCGTTCAACCGGAAGCGGATCACGTAAGCGATAAAAATTTTTATATAAGTACAATGATTTGATGCACTGCAAGCTTCTTATATAACTGCTTTTTGAAAGTAAATGTCCCAAAGAAATTTTAAGTTATGAGTTATGAATTTTTTTTAAATTCATAACTATTAATCAGTTTCCAACTCTTTATTAATCATTACTACAATTCCTTCCGCTCCATTCACAAAACGTTCAAAAGCATCGGGTACTGATTCAAGTGATTTTCTTTCCCTTGCTTTTTCATTGATTTCAAAAATAAGTGCGGTCAGATGTTCGTCACCAAAAAGCTTAATTGTTGATTTCAATTTGTGTGAAGATTGAAAAGCAGTGTCCCAGTCATTTTCAATAATTGCTTTTTTTATCAATTGAATCAACTCAGGAATTTGTTTGCTCAGCATTTGCAACAGTCCTTTTACATCTTCACGACTATTGTTAAACAATGCATAAATGTGCATAACTGGAGTGGTATTCTGTATTACAGGACTTGAAAAATCTTTTACCAGAATTCCTTTCCGGGTTTCAACATGACTGAGCAAAACATTTAACAGATCCTGAGAATTATAAGGCTTTATCAAAAAATCATTCATGCCAAGCCCTATTGCTTTTTCTTTTTCCAATTCACTTCCATTGGCAGTAAGCGCAATTATAATAATTGAATTTTCGGGTGCCGGTAATTTTCTTATTGCTTCACACAATTCATAACCTGACATGCCCGGCATTTCTATATCAGTGAGCAAAGCATCAAAATGACGTGCTTTAATCATTTCAAAAGCAGTGGTGCCATCTCCAGCAATTTCCACCTGGGTGATGCCGAGTTGTGCAAGAATTCTTTTTCCTAAAAACTGGTTTACTTTATTATCATCTACTAAAAGCACCGATAAATTTTTTTCAAGGATGGAATTTCCCTGCGGTGATTTGTACTGCTTATTTGATTTCATTAACTACTTGCGAAGATAAAATGATTTTACCTGATTAAGGTAACAGTATTTAAAAGTCTTCCTTTTCGTTTCTCACCATCCGAATCGAAGCCACCATAAAACAACCGGAAGGCATAAACTCCGGCAGGTACTTGCTTGCCATTAAAGGTGCCATCCCATCCAATCTTAGGATTGCCGGAAGAAAAAATTAATTTGCCTCCCCGGGTATATACCTGTAAGGAATATTGTGTGACATTATTAATTACAGGAATAAATATATCATTCAGGCCATCACCATCAGGTGTGAAGGCTGTAGGAACAAAAAATTTGGGTTCACAAATTTCCAGCACTTCAAAGCCGGCTTTACGTTTGCATCCGTTTGAACGGGTAGCTGTCACTTCATAAAATCCTGGTGTAAGTACTTTGATCACCTGAGTGGTATCTCCGAATGGAAACCAACTGTAACCAACAGCATTGGTGCCTGCATCTAAATACAATGTGTCATTATCAAAAAAACAATAAGTGGAATCCAGACCTAAATCAACAGGAGGATTAGTAAGTAAAGGCTGAAAACGTATGGTGTCAGATACTACGCAACCTAAATTATTAACCGTAACCCAATAAGTACCTGTATCACTAACAGCAGTAATCGCAGCGGTGTCACCGTTGCTCCACGTATAAAAAATGCCGTCAGGTGCAAATGCATTGAGTGCAACTGTATCTCCTTCGCAAAAACTGGTATCAGGTCCTAAATCAAAAACAGGAGGATTAACAACATAAATTGTGATGGTGTCAATAAGGGTTTGTCCGTTCAGATAATAAGTTGTGGTGGTTACAGGACTTACCGATAAACTAAAGTCATGACTAATGGTATCAGTAGGATTAAATTCATCACTCCACCACACGGGTACATTGGCATTAGCAGTAAGCAAAGTGGAATCACCGGGACATAGAACAGTATCAGAAGTTGTAATGGTAACCAATTCATTCAAAGGTTTTACTATGACGTTATCAATATAATAATAAGCACGGCCATTAAGGTTTGTACACTTTGCATTTTGCGTACCTAAATCAGTGGTAGTAAACCCGGGAGTGTTTATTGCACGAAAAACACCTATAGTGATGTAATTTTCTCCTCCTGCAGCCTGGTAAACTGCGGGACTGAAAGTGAGATGTGTCCACGCTGCAGAATCAACCACAACAGTGGCGTTTTCGAATTGCGGAGGAATACCAATTAAACTTGAGCCGATTTGCACCAGCGGATTATTACTAAGCAAAACACCGATTCGATTGCATACGAACTGACTGCTGTCAGCCTTTAAAACATCCATTTCCACTTTATAAAGTTCGCCAGCCTGAAGCGGAATACTTAACTCAATTTCTATATACTCATAAAATCCGTTAACAAAATCCAGGCTGATACCTGCATAGCCGTTGCCTGAGGCAGCAGGTGCATAACCTCCAAAATTTACCGGTACTCCCACAGCATCACATGGATTTGCGGGCGGACCTGCGTAAGCAGAATTAAAAAGATCAGGAGTGCCACCACCGGGAGTAAACCACGGAGAGGCAAGCACAATTTGTCCTTCAATGGTAACTGGTGACAGAAGATTTTCAAAGCCGGGGTTAGGAACCAGGTTTTGTGCACTACACC
>JANLUX010000144.1:0-8279 GCA_031363705.1 Bacteroidota bacterium | reverse complement strand
GTAACTATTATCATGTCCCTTGGCCTTATCATTTCCGGAGCGCCTTTTATTGTCAAAGGCCAAAATCAAAAACCGGTAGCTGCTGTTATTAGTATAGACAGTAAAGGAGTAATTCAGGACGCTGAAGATGTTGGTTATATGGTTAAGCTGGAGCTTGAAAAGGTTAACGTTTACTCCATGATGGATAAATATGATATAGAAGAACTGATTAAGAAAAATAATATTGACATCAAAACCTGCTTCGGAAAGACTTGTGTTGTTGCAGCCGGTAAATCACTTGGAGTGGATAAAATGATTTCAGGAAGTGTTCAACGTTTCGGTGAGAAGATTGTTATCGCTCTAAAAGTTTTTGACATTGAAAGTGGTGAAATTGAAAAAGAAAACACTTCTGAATATTTGAACTTACAACCGGAATTACAACGCATGATTGCAATTTCTGTACAAAAAATCCTGGGAATTACTCCTGATCAAAATACTGTGGATTTACTTGTATTCAATGATGCTCCTATTTCAAGTCCACGCAATGATATTAATCTCAATGGACCAAGAATGGGTATTTCAACAGTAACAGGAGATGCAGGCAAAGTGTTGAGAGCACCTAAAAGTGAGGGAGGTTTTGATATGTATCCAACTACTTTCGTTATAGGTTGGCAATTTGAAAAACAATATATAAGTGCAGGAAATTTCAGAGCGCTTCTTGAATTAATTCCAGCTATAAGTGGTTTGGAATCCGGCAAGATAATACCTTCCTTAACTTTTTTGAACGGATTCAGGATGGGTAAAGGCGGATGGGAAATTGCCTTCGGACCCACCTTTAGAGTGGTAACCAAAGCAGAAAGTTTTCAGGATGCCGGCATGGCATTAGGAGACGACCCACATAAATGGTATTTGACAGATGAATGGAATACACTCCATCAAGACTCAACTTTAGCAAATCCAAATCCCATATCCAACCACTTAGATAGTAGAGGTGATCCCACACTTTCAACAGCTCTTTTTTTAGGCTTTGGCAGAACCTTTAAATCCGGGTATCTTAATATTCCTGTAAATGTTTATGCGATACCTAAAAAAGAAGGAACCATCTATGGATTCTCAGTTGGATTTAATATTTACAAGAAACCAAAAAATCGCTAAAAATTCGCTCATGAATTCTGCACATATTCTATTTATAATAACCGCTTTCTTGTTTGCCGGTGTAAGTGATTTGCCCGATCTAAGTAAAAAAGAGGATTTAAAGTCTCTCGGAACAGGCAGAATTACAGAGGTAGATAAATCAACTATTTCAAAAATTCTTCTCATTGAAGTGCGTGAATACTGGATTGTTTATTTGAAAGATGAAAGCCTGCACGAAATGAACATGGATGAAATTAATCAAATTGATTTTAAAGAAAGCAAATGGGGAGTAGTAAAAATTACCTTCCCAAAAAACAAACCGGTAATCACGATATTATAAATTAATAAAATGCACTTATGAAAAAAATAATTATTCATGTATTCATTTTGCTTTTTGTGAATCTGCTTACACATGCACAGGATACCTCACTTTATCAGGGAAGAAGCGACATTTATTTGTGGTCAGGAAAAATATTAAAACAAACTTCACTTTGGAAAATTGATTCCCTTCGTGTGCAGTATGTCAATAACGGAAACCTGTCAGAAGTTCTTACTGAAGATGTTCATGCAATTGCAACTAATGAGTATGAAATAAATTTTGACGAGAAAAATCACGTTACAAAAAAGTTATATGATCTCATCATAAACACTTCAGGAGATACAATTAAAGGATTTATCAAAAGGCTGATGGTAGATAACAAAATAGAATACATGCCATCAGGAGGAAAAAACAACAAGATTGTAGCATATAAAAGTTATATTTTAAATAATAATATTAGCACTAAGCCATTGCATCAAACGACTGAGAAAAGTGAGTATGCTCCATCATCTAAAGCAATCGTCTATCCGAGTGCAAAGGATAAAAGCTTGAATAAAGATTTAATTATTACAAAAAATAATGACAGTATTCTCTGTACGATACTCAATGCGGATTTAATCAAAATTGATTATGTGGTTAGAAGACATGGACGTGATACAAGAGCAATAATTTTAAAAACTGATGTAATGCAGCAACCTGTTAATACCAATGCAATTCAATTTAAACCCTACGATTCAACCACATCTGCATCATATCAAAGTTCAAATGCTGATTTTCGTTCTTATAATTTTGATCAGATAATTACTTTGACAGGAGATATAATCTGGTGTACTATTATCAATGAAAGCGATGCTGATATTTATTATCATATTGCTGTACCGGATCATGATGTAAATTTCAGAATTTCCAAAAACCTGGTTAAGGAATACTTCAATAATCATAAAAAAGCAGAACAGCAGGAAGAAATAATTCATTAAGATTTACAAAACCTTAATCACTGCGGATCAACATCCACCTGTATGATCAGTTGTCTGTTTTCAGGTTGTGCTTTAAAAAAATCCATTGCTTTATTCAGTTTCTTTTTTACCATGTCAACGGATAATTTCTTTTCCAGCTTCAACATCACTACACGAATGAATTGATTTTTTACTTTTCCTACAGGAGGATGTGTAGGGCCGAAAACACGTTTGCCGAAAACTTCTTTTAATTCTCTGGTAAATGCATCCGCCATTTTCTCGAGGTCGTATTCATTACGGTGCTTCAATCTTAATTCAATCAACCGGAAATAAGGTGGATAATTATATTGATGACGTTCAATTAACTCTTCGTTATAAAAATTTTTATAATGATGATCGAGCACATGCGCTAACACACGGTTAGCAGGGTTGTAAGTTTGAATGAGCACATGACCCGAATCATTTTTTCTTCCTGCCCTCCCACTCACCTGCACCATCAGTTGAAAGCTACGTTCATAAGCGCGAAAGTCGGGATAGTTTAATAAACTATCAGCATTTAAAATTCCAACCAAACCCACATTATCAAAATCCAAACCTTTTGTTACCATTTGAGTTCCTACTAAAATATCAATTTCTCCCTGCTGAAAATCAGTGATGAGGTTTCGATATGCATGTTTGCTTTTAGTGCTGTCATGATCCATGCGTGCAATTTTTTTATCAGGATAAAAGACCTGTAACTCCTCCTCTACTTTCTCCGTACCAAAACCTTTCATACGCAAATCTGTACTTCCACAGGCTGCGCACTGGCGAGGTGGCTGAATGGAATAACCACAGTAATGACATCGCAAAACCTGTTCGCGTTTATGATATGTCAAGCTCACATCACAGTTAACACAATGCGGAACCCATGAACAGTTTTTACATTCAAACACCGGTACAAACCCCCTGCGGTTTTGAAATAAAATAACCTGTTCCTTTTGTTCGAGTGTTTGTTTGATTGTATTAAGCAACACATCAGAAAAGTGTGAATGCATCAGCTTGCGTTTCATCGCTTCGCGGATGTCAATTAATTTTATTGGTGGCATTGGTAAATCCGCATGACGCTTGTGCAGGTTTATCAACTTATATTTCTCTGCAATTGCATTGTAATAACTTTCCAGTGAAGGAGTTGCTGAAGCCAGGATAACATTTGCATTGTTTTGTGTTGCTAAAAGAATTGCAGTATCACGTGCATGATATCGCGGAGCCGGATCAATCTGCTTGTATGAAGTATCATGCTCCTCATCCACAATCACTAAACCGAGATTACTAAAAGGAAGAAACAAAGCTGACCGTGCACCAACAATCAATTGAAAAGAATTTTTATTTAATTCACTTTGCTGTTGAAACTCCAAAACTTTATTCCATACTTCTACTCTTTCCTGTTCATTGAAACGCGAATGATAAACCAGCAATTTATTTCCAAAATGTTTTTGCAAGCGAATAATTATCTGGGTGGTGAGGGCAATTTCAGGAAGGAGATAAAGTATTTGCTTATTGCTTATTGCATTTTGCCTTATGAGGTGAATAAATATTTCTGTCTTGCCTGAAGAAGTAACTCCATGCAACAAACAAACTTTATTTTCTGCGAAAGCAGTTTTGATTTCTGCGAAAGCAGTTTGCTGCAAAGCATTTAATACAGCAGGTTGTAACAAATGCGATTCATCAACAGCCTCAATCCGGTCAATGTATTTATCAAACAATTCAAAAACATTTTTCTTTACCAATTGCTGCAACACTGAACTCGTCATGTTGGCTTTCTTCAAAAGATAACTTCTGGAAAAAGATGTTTGCTCATGCTCCTGTGAAAGCTGCAGAAAACGCATCAGTAAATCCAATTGTTTCACCGCACGTTTTTCAAGTTGTGACATTAACTGTTGTAACGCTACCTCATTATTTATTGCATCACTTAACTTAACATAAGTAATAATGCGTGGCTTATATTTCTCAAGAAGTTCTTCTTCAATCTCAATAATATTTTTCGCAAGCATGGTTTTCACCACAGGCATCACTTGCTTTAACGAAATAATTTTGGTAAGCTCATTGATACGCAATTTCTTTTTTGATTTCAACGCGAAAACAATCAGGTACTCACGTTCGCTGAGTAATGATTCATCCTCTTCTTTAAAATCAGGATGCAGTGTTATGGTTGTTTCACTTTGCAATTTAAATGCAGATGGTAATGCTGCAGCCATCACTTCGCCCAACGTGCATAAATAATAATCAGCCATCCATTGCCATAGTTTTAATTGCTGAGCATTCACGATTGGCGCTTCATCTACTACAGAGAGAACAGGTTTAATTTCATAACCTTCCGGAGTGTTGTGATGAATGGAATGAACCAATGCAGTGTAAACTCTTTGTTTTCCAAACTGCACCACCACACGCACTCCGGGTGTTATGCTATCAATTAATCCATCATCAATACTGTAAGTATAAAACTCAGGCAATGCAAGCGGGAGAATAACGTTTACAAAAGTTGACACTGTCAGTGATGAGGTGATGAAGTAATTAAGTGATGAAGAGTGCGAGAGTTGTCATTCAGGAGGAAACTTGTGAAATAGTTGCAGATAACAATAAGAGCCATAAAAATTTTTTTAACAGTTTGCAAATTACTTTCAAATATACATTGCCCGGTAAATGAGCATGGTGTTTTAAACATGACAAGTTTCCTCCTGAATGACAGTTACCAATTCGTAAATTCGTAGAGATTCGTATTCGTAGATGTTGCTCATCTTTTCTCCAGCCATCCTCTCCGGTAAAAAAACACCAATTGCACCACAACAATTAGCAACATAAATGCCCAAACACCAACGTAACCATAAGGTGAATAAAGTTCCGGCATGTTAAGCGGTAATTTTTCTCCGGTATCAGGATCAGTGTAACTGAAATTCATTCCATATACACCAACGATAAATGTGAGTGGAATAAATATAGTAGAGATAATTGCAAGCACTTTCATGATTTGATTTAAGCGATTGCTCACACTGCTTAAATAAATATCCATTAAACTGGCAACAATTTCCTTGTAACTCTCCACAAGGTCCATCACCTGAATGGTGTGGTCGTAAGTATCACGTAAATAAATTTTACTTGCATCACTGATGTATTCAGTGCTCGTTCTTAAAAGGTCATTTACTTTATCACGCTCAGCAAATATGGTTCTGCGAAAAACAATAAGCTCACGTTTAATTAACTGAATGCGTTGTAATGATTCGCGATTAGGTTTTGAAAATAATTCATCCTCTAATTCATCAAGCTTATCACCTATTGATTCAAGCAATGGAAAATAATTATCCACAATGGCATCCAGTAATGCGTATGCCATGTAATCAGCTCCTTTCTGGCGAATTGTACCTTTCCCCTCACGCAATCGCTTGCGTACAGGATCAAATAAATCTTCGTAATGTTCCTGCATGGTAAGCACAAAATTGTTTCCGAGGAAAAGTGAAAGTTGTTCATTCAGCATTCGTACATCATGCGAATTGCAGATCATGCGAGAAATAATAAACAAATGATTGTCATGCTCCTCCAGCTTTGGTCTTTGATAAGTGTTCACTACATCTTCCATTTCCAAACGGTGAATGGAAAATGCCGAGCTGATTTCTTCCAGCATCTTACTGTCACCAAAACCTTTTATCTCAATCCAATGATTGCGTTCAGGTTGATCCGCTAAATGTTTTTTTATTTCGCTAACGTTTGCTAATTCTTTTTCCTCTAAAAAATTTTTATCGTAAGAATAAATTTTAATTTTCGGTTTAAGTGCATCGGTTGTCGGAACAAACATTCCAGGGCTTGAACCAGGTGCTACATTTTTTTTTCTGCGCACACTTGCTTTCAGCAAAGGAATTTTTGATTTAACTGCAGCTCGTATGCTTAATTTTTCTTCCAAGATAAATGGGAATTGAGTAATGAGTATAAGGTAATGAGATTTTTAAGAGATGCTTCCTTCGTCAGCATGACAAAATACCGTGGCTTGTCATGCTGACGAAGGAAGCATCTCTACATTCGGAATTCAATTGTTAATTACTATTTATTTTAATCAAAATGTTTCTTTGTAAAAATAGAAAAAACAAACACTTTTGTTTCCTTATCAATTCAACAATAAAAACAATTCAACAATCCATAATTATTGCATGACGCTACAACTCATTGACTGGATTATCATCGTTGCTTATTTATTATTAAGCCTTGTTATCGGACTTTATTACAAGGATAAAGCAAGCAAGAGTTTAACAGATTTTTTTCTTGGCGGAAGAAATCTCCCATGGTTTGTTGCTGGTGTTTCAATGGTGGCAACCACGTTTGCGGCTGACACACCGCTTGCTGTAAATGAGCTGGTTGGTCAGTATGGTATCTCAGGAAACTGGCTTTGGTGGAACATGTTATTTGGCGGAATGTTAACAACATTTTTCTTCGCACGTTTATGGAGACGTGCCGAAATTTTAACTGAAGTAGAATTTATTGAATTCCGTTACAGCGGAAAGCCTGCAGCATTCCTTCGCGGATTCAAAGCGGTTTATCTCGGTCTGTTTATGAATACACTCATCATTGGTTGGGTAAATGTTGCATTGATTACCATCCTCCAGGTGTTTTTTGATATACCTCAAAGCGAAGTGTTATGGTACGTTGCCGGAGCAATGGTGTTAACCGCTGCGTACTCTGCTATTTCAGGTTTGTGGGGAGTGGCTGTTACTGATATGGTACAATTTATCATTGCAATGACCGGTTGTATTGTGCTTGCAGTCATCGTTGTCAACTCTGATAAAATTGGTGGCATTGATGGGCTCAAAGAAAAACTTCCTCCCTGGAGCCTGGAATTTTTTCCATCGCTTGGTGCTAAATCATCCGCAGGAACCATTGCAGCTACACTCACCATTACTATCGGTTCTTTTCTCGCATATCTCAGCATCTGGTGGAGCAGCTGGTATCCGGGTGCTGAACCGGGAGGTGGCGGATATGTTGCCCAACGCATCATGAGTGCGAAGAATGAAAAACATTCGGTTTATGCAACATTGTTTTTCCAGATGGCGCATTATTGCCTACGACCATGGCCATGGATAATTGTTGGATTGTGCAGCATTGTTTTATATCCTGATTTAGGATTTGCAGATAAACGTTTAGGTTATGTGATGGCAATGAAAGAATTTTTACCAACAGGTTTTAAAGGTTTGTTACTGGTTGCATTTCTTGCTGCATACATGAGCACCATCTCCACGCAATTAAACTGGGGAACAAGTTATCTTGTTAATGATTTGTACAAACGATTTATAAAACCAACTTCTGAATTCAATAACGAAAACGAAGCACAACGACATTATGTAAACATGAGCAAGATCACTACCATGTTAATCATGTTGCTTGCTTTGTATGTCACCACATTGATTCATTCTATTTCAGGAGTATGGAGTTTTATCATTGAGTGCGGTGCAGGATTAGGATTGGTTTTGATACTGAGATGGTATTGGTGGCGCATCACAGCATGGAGTGAAATAACAGCAACCATAGTTCCTTTTATTGCTTATGCCATTTCAAAATTTATTTTAAAACTTGAGTTTCCAAACAGCTTTTTCCTGACTGTTGGAGTAACCACAATTGCGTGGATATTGGTTACCTACAATACACCGCGCGAAGACTTTGAACATCTCAAACGTTTTTATTTAAAAGTACGCCCCGGGGGATGGTGGAAACCGATACAAAAAATAACAGGTTACACTGATTCAGACAGAAACTTCGGATGGTTATTTTTATGTTGGTTCAGCGCAGTGCTCATGACTTACTCTGTTTTGTTCTGCACCGGAAAATTTATTTTTAAAGAATGGAACCAGGCAGGTTTCTGGTTTGTGATGGCT
>JANLUX010000114.1:0-7008 GCA_031363705.1 Bacteroidota bacterium | reverse complement strand
GTCTTCTTCTTTGCAATTCGTTGTCCCTGAAAATTGGAAAATGGAAATTAAAGCACACAAATCGATAAAAACACTTTAAGAAACTTACGTTGTAATATCTATTACCTGCTTCTTAGTTATTTTAGACAAACGGTTTATTCTATTTATCACATCTTTATAATTCAATCCAAGAATTTCAGTGTTCAGCATTTCTGATGCTCTTCCACGATTACTTTCATATTCTCTGGCCTGTTGTAGCTTAAGATTGTTAATGATGGCTTCCAGAATCCAATCGGGGAAATTGCCAAGTTTTATCAGGTTTATCTGTGCAAGTAATGAATCACGCACCTGCTCCAATGATTGTCCTTCACGCGGACGGCCGCTCAACACATGTGCGCTGTAATCTTTTAATATCATAGTATAAGAACCGGAACTCAGCACTTTTTGCGCCTGGTTAAGGTTAAGATCAAGCAAGCCGGCCTGCCCGTTGCTGAGGATCATATCCACGATGGTGATTAATTCCGCTTCTTGTGAATCAGCACCTTTAAAACGAAAACCTAGTGTCACACTCTCAGCATCCGGACCTAAAACTTCCTTAATAACTGGATTATTAAGAGGATCTTCTGCAGGAGATTTAAATTCAGGGACTGGTTTAGATTTCATCTTTCCAAAATGCTCATCAATAATTTTAATTGCTTCATCAGGGTTAATATCACCACTAAGAGAAATTACCATATTGTTAGGTACATAATAAGTCTCCAGGTACTCACGTATTTTTTTTAATGAAGGGTTTTTAAGATGCTCAACCGTTCCTATCGTAGTTTGCGTTCCATAAGGATGATGTTGCCATAAGCCTGCAAAAAGAGCTTCCTGCACCTTGCGGTTATCATTATCCATTCCCCGGTTTTTTTCTTCATACACTGTTTCCAGCTCTGTATGAAAAATACGCATCACAGGATTACGAAAACGTTCTGCTTCAATAGCTATAAAATTGTTCAGCTGATTGGCCGGAACATCATTTATATACACTGTTTGTTCAACTGATGTAAAAGCATTGGTGCCTGATACGCCAAGCGTATTCATCATCTTATCAAACTCACTTGCAATAGCATATTTAGAAGCTTCGTTACTTACCGAATCAATACGATGATAAATGGAAAGCCGTTGCATGCTATCAATGGTTTGCCCATACGTGTCATAAAGATTATTAATGGTATCCAGCAAAGGTTTTTCCTTACTGTAATCTATGGTGCCAAATTTATCAGTGCCTTTAAAAAGCATGTGTTCAAGATAATGAGCAAGCCCTGTAGCGTCTGAGGGATCAGTTTTACTACCTGCCTTCACTCCTATCATAGATTGAAAACGGGGTTCATCTTTATAAACAGATAAATAAACTTTTAATCCATTTTGTAAAGTATAAATGCGCGCTTTAAGCGGATCTCCGGGAATGGATTCATAAGTATATTGGCTGCTCTTGCTGATAGTTTTTGATTTCGCAACAGGTGTTTTTTTAACCTGTGAATACGAGATCAATACCGAAAAAGTAAATGCGGCTGTTACAATAAATTTAAAATATCTGCTCATAAAGTTGTGAATAAGATGGACAAAAGTAGCTAATCCCTTCTCTTGATTACTCAATCAAAAATTCCGATTTTTGTGAAGTGAAATTCCCAAAACATTTATTTTTTATTGCGTCTTTATTCCTCTTCCAGTTAAATAGCCTTGCACAAAAAGAGAGTAACAACTGGTATTTTGGAAATACTGCAGGAGTTACTTTCAGCAGTGGCTCGCCAGTAGCTGTTACTAACGGATCAATGAATGCTATTGAAGGTTGTGCTACTATCAGTGACAGTGCCGGCAATCTATTGTTTTATACCAATGGCGTAAGTGTATGGAACCGCAATCATATATTGATGCCAAATGGAAATGCAACTTTAAATGGAAGCAATGCTGCTACACAAAACGCAATCATTGTTCCTAAACCCAATAATTCAAACATCTATTACATTTTTACTGTGGATGCTGATGGAGGTCCTAACGGGTTGACTTATTCTGAAGTTACAATGTCAGCCGCAGGAGGTTTAGGAGATGTAACTTCTTTGAACCAACCACTTTTACCTGGAGCCACTATGTGTGAAAAAATAACAGCTGTTCAACATTATAATTTGCGCGACTATTGGGTGATCACTCATAAATGGAACAGCAATGAGTTTGACGCTTTCCTGGTAAATCCCTCCGGAGTTAATCCCGTTCCTGTAATTACTTTAACCGGAAGTTCTCATTCCGGTGTTATAGAGAATTCGCACGGTTATTTGAAAGGATCACCGGCAGGAAACAAAATCGGTTTAGCCATCACTTCAAATAATGCGCTCAATACAAAAGCTGAGGTTTTTGATTTTGATAATTCCACCGGCACATTATCAAATGCAATATCACTCACAGGATTTGCATACACTGTTTATGGCGTAGAATTTTCGCCCGACAGCAGGTTTTTTTATGTTGCCACTTCCAATGATACTGCGAATATTCACCAGTTTGATCTGAATGCCGGCAGTGCTTTGCAGATTGTACAATCAGGTCAAACACCCGTTGCAATACACAATGGATTTGTGTATGCATTGCAGCTGGGGCTGGATGAAAAAATTTACGGAAGTCAGAGTTTCACTACGTTTCTTGCTGCTATTAATAATCCTGATGTTGCCGGTTCCGGTTGCGGATTTACTTCAAACGCAGTGAGTCTTGCAGGACGTATTGCCCAGGGTGGATTACCCAATTTTATTCAGCACAATTTTATTAATGCTGATTTCAGTTACCAGGATACTTGTTTTAATAACGCAACAAACTTCACAGTTCAATTTGATAATCCTGATAGTGTTCGATGGGACTTCGGTGATCCGTTAAGCGGAAATAATTCTTCCACTGATACCATCACCACTCATGTTTTCAGCGCTCCCGGAAATTATAACGTAACACTCATCGTTCATTACAGAGCCTTGGTAGATACAGTAATTAAAACTGTGCAAATTCTCCCATCACCGCAGGTAAATTTTGGTATTGATACTTCCATGTGTGAAGGTCAGTTTATTAATCTTGATGCAAGCTCATCAGGAGCAACTTCCTATTTATGGCAGGATAATTCAACAGGCAATAATTTTCAGGTGGATACCACAGGCACTTACTTTGTGATTGCAACCTTGAATGGATGCATTGGCGGAGATACAATAAACATTATTGATAATGCAATTCCAGTGGTAAATCTGGGCGTTGATACCATCCTCTGCGAAAGCGCAGCTCCTTACCATCTGAACGCACAAAATACAGGAGCAAATTATTTATGGAGCAACGGATCAACCAGCCAGATGATTAGTGTTATGCAATCCGGAACTTACACTGTTACAGTAACAGTTAACGGTTGCAGCAGCAGTGATGATGCAGCAATAAATATTTCATTGACTCCAAATGTTTTTTTGGGAAATGATACTACTTTATGCGAAGGCTTTCAGATATTTTTTAATGTTACCAATGATAGTTCAACTTATCAATGGAATGATGGATACGTTGCATCCATCCGGTTTGTGGACACTTCAGGAACTTATGCAGTAACAGTTACCAATAACCACGGTTGCAGCGCTTATGATATAGTGGATATTGACCTGCAGTTCGAGCCTCAGGTTTATCTTGGTGAAGATACCACGCTTTGCACCGGTCAGCCAATAAAGCTTGATGCAACTAATTATGGAGCAACTTATCAATGGCAGGATGGGTCAACAAGTGCTACATTTAATCCAATTCATACAGATATCTATGGTGTGAGTACAACCAACCAATGTGGCATTGCTGCTGATTCGGTGAGAATTGATTTCAGAGATTGTAATTGTTTAGTGTATTTGCCAAAATCATTTACACCCAATTCAGATAATAAAAACGATGTGTTTAATTATGAGTATGATTGCAATGAGTTTACAGTTTATATGCGCATTTTTAACAGGATCGGGCAGTTAATGTTTTACAGTGAAGACCCTGATATTGGATGGGATGGAAAATACAATGGCAAACCTGCTGAAGAAGGAGTGTATGTTTACCAATTACACTATTCCGGTTATGGTGATGGCAAACTGGTTGAAAGAACTGAACGTGGAACTTTTTTATTAATGAGATAATTTTTTAAAAAAAAACTGCAATTGCTTATCACTCTTATCGGAACCGGAAATGTTGCCAATGCATTGGGAATTGCTTTTTTTGAAGCGGGTCATGTTATCAATCAGGTGTATGGAAGAAAAAAAGAAGTCGCAAAAAAACTTGCCAGAAAATTAAATTCGGAAGAAACAGATAACCTTGAAAAATTAAAACCAGGCAGTGATGTTTATTTGTTTTGTGTGAGTGATGATGCAATAGAAAAGGTTGCAAATAAAATTTTATTAAAAAATATTTTTTGCGTTCATACAAGTGGTGCAATGCCTATGAATGTATTGCAAAAATTTATTCACAATGGCGTAATTTATCCGCTGCAAACCATATCAGCCAAAAGGAAAATAAATTTTAAAGATGTTCCTGTTTGTATTGAAGCAAGCGACAAAACGAATGAGCTAAAACTTAAAAATTTAGCGAAGAGTATAAGTGATAATGTTCATCACATTAATTCTGAACAAAGGTTATACTTGCATCTTGCAGCAGTGTTTGCAAATAATTTTACAAACAGTCTTTATTCAGATGCAGCAAATTTGCTTGAAGATTATAACTTACCTTTCAGGTTTTTACATCCTTTAATTTTAGAAACAGCATTAAAAGCGATTGAGCTCGATCCACGTAAAGTGCAAACAGGTCCGGCTGTCAGATTTGATCGTGATACCATAAAAAAACATATGCAACTCCTTGAATTTTATCCAGAGCTAAAAAAAAGTTATCAATTGCTCAGTAAACAAATTCAACAACAGCACAAGAATTAAATTTGCTTAGATGAAAAATTTTTTCTCCATCAATAACAATTCATTCATTTTTGCATTCCGTATTTTGTTAGGAAGTATCATTGTATGGTATTCCCTTTATTACCTTAACGACAATCACAAAATATGGGCAATCATTTCTGTAATAGTTGTAACTGATCCTGATATTGACAGTTTACGGTCAGCAACAATTTCCCGTATTATAAATACAATAGCAGGTTGTGGAATTGCTTTATTATTTATGTCAATTATTGGTGCTAATTTTTTCTCATTACTAGCTGCAGTTACTGTAAGTGTTTTAATCAGCACATCTTTTAAAAAATATCCTGCAAGCTGGAAACTTGCGCCTGTCACAGTTGCAATTGTTATGGTTCCTTCAATAGCCGAAGGAGTGCCGTGGAGTTTGTCAATGGTGGTTGCATTACAACGCACTGCAGAAATATTATTCGGAACATTGATCGCTTATGGACTGGGCAGATTAATTTCTGCAATCAAACAAAAATATTTTGTGAAAGAAGCAATCGTAAAACCATAACCTCTTTCACTCCTTCACCAGCTTCTTCCTCAACGCAAATCCATTAGAATCTCTTACCTCAACAATATAAATTCCGCTGTTTAATTTGCAGATGTTTAATTGATGTGCTGATGTGCTGATGTGCTGATGAATTTGCTGCTTGCCTGTTATATCATAAATGCTCAATTCAAAACCATTGTTTTTTAATTCTGAATGCTGAATTCTTATTTCTGCATTTTCCTTTGCAGGATTAGGTGCAATTACCAATTGCCAGTTGCTATTTGTAAAATGATTTACTCCTGTTGCAACGGAACTATCCACAAAGCCCACTAACCATAAATCATCATTGCCGATTGTTGGTTCTGACTTATCTCCTCCTGCGGCTCGGGTAACAGTATCAGTGCCGTGGCTTACACCGCCCACGATAAAATAACCGGGACTCATCTCCATCACCTGTTGTGCAATATCCTTACCGGGACCACCAAAGCGTTTATCCCATACTTTATTTCCGTTTGCGTCTAATTTTAATATCCAGTAATCCTCCAAGCCATTGCCTGCCTGTGTTACATCTCCGCAGACAGCACTGTCTTTTACGCTGCTCACAAATAAATATCCGCCATCGCTGGTGTTGATGCCCGCAATGGTTTGTAGCCTCTGTTCATTAAGTACAGGACCCCCGGTATATCCCCAGATATCAAATCCAACACAGGAACCATATCGCTTATCCCATAAAACAGTTCCGGCACTGTCAATTTTCACTATCCATAGTGAAGTATCGTTATTTCCATTTGTGCTCACATCATAGCTCATAGGCGATAAGGTATGTCCGTATAATAAGAATTCATTATTACCCGCATCTAATATGCCGTTGATCCAGTCGTTCTTGCTGCCTCCATACCGTTGCTGCCATACGATAGTGCCTGCTGTATCCGTTCGGATTACATAAAAATCGTAAAACAGATTTACATAAGCGCTTACTGTTTGATTGCAACTGGCTTGTGATAAAGTGGTGCCTCCAAGTAAAAAACCTCCGGATGAAATTGGAAATATTACTGACGCACGTTCAACTGTATCTCCCCCATATAAGTGATGCCATTCATTGGTAAGTGTATCATCAGGATTTACTTTATAAAATAGAATATCAGAATTGCCTGCCGCATAACTACTACAATTTATTGCTGTTAAGTCTCCGCCACTAAATGTAGGTTGTGCAGACGCAGTACCAGTCACATAAATATTTCCATTAACAGTTTTAATATCATAAGATAAAATGTAGCTATTATTGAAACCTACAGCAGTATCAACGCCTTCGCCAAATCTCTTATTCCATTTTATATTTCCCAATGTATCAAAAGCTACCTCCCAACATGCGGGACCGGTACTGGTACCTGGAGTTATAGTAGCAGTTACATCTCCAGATACTAAGCTTCCGGTAATAAAAGCTAACAATACAAATGTTGTATCGTTAAGTAGTGTTAAACCTTGCGTATAAGGCGCACCATAAAAATCCCTGTCCCATAACTTATTCCCGTTTGCATCAAGCATTATTATCCAAGGTTCACCTCCATAGCT
>JANLUX010000100.1:0-13901 GCA_031363705.1 Bacteroidota bacterium | reverse complement strand
TGGGTGTTGGCACACCCGCAAATATTTTAGAATGTATTGCTTTATGTATTGATATGTTTGATTGTGTAATGCCTACACGTAATGCTCGAAATGGAATGTTGTTTACAAAAAATGGTATCATAAATATCCGCAACGAAAAATGGAAAAATGATTTTACACCCATTGAAGAAGAAAGCGATTGTTATGTTGATAAACACAGCAAAGCATATTTAAGACATTTGGTTATTTCAAAAGAAATGCTTGGGGCTCAAATAGCAACACTGCATAATCTTAGCTTTTATCTTTGGCTTGTAAAAGAAGCACGAAAGAAAATTATAGAAGGAAGTTTTTTGTTATGGAAAAAAGAAATGGTGGAAAAAGTTTCGCAACGTTTGTAAACAACTTTATTCATTGAAACTCCTCGATAAATATATCATCCGAAAATTTCTCGGCACTTTCTTTTTTGCTTTGGGATTGATCATTTTAATTTCCATTGTTTTTGATATCTCAGAAAAGATTGATGATTTCATGGAACGCAAAGCTCCGCTACATGCAATCATTTTTGATTACTACCTGAATTTCATTCCTTATTTCGCAATTCTCTTTAGTCCGCTATTTATTTTTATTTCAGTAATTTATTTTACTTCACGTATGGCAGCACAAACAGAAATTGTTGCCATTCTTGCAAGCGGAATAAGTTTTAAGCGATTGCTTGTTCCATACATGGTGGCTGCAACGGTGGTGGCTTCCATTTCATTTTATATGAATAACTGGGTATTGCCACACTCTAACGGAAAGCGGATTGCTTTCGAAACCAAATACATTAAAAATACTTTTGTTTACACCAATAGAAACGTACACAAACAAATTACTCCCGGTCAGTATATTTATTTTGAAAGTTATAATAATTTAGACAAGATAGGTTATCAATTCAGCTATGAAAAATTTGACAAAGGCAGAATGATTTACAAAATTCTTGCTGACAGAATATTATGGGATAGCATCAGAAACAAATGGACGCTCGAAAATTATTTCATCCGAAACATTGACAGCATGAGTGAAAAGATAAGCAGCGGTTACCGTTTAGATACAACGTTTGCATTTTATCCTGCAGAATTTAACCGCAGAATAAATTACATTGAAACGATGGATTATGGTGAGCTGAATAAATTCATAGCGCAGGAACAATTACGTGGCTCTGAAGAAATTGTTTTTTATCTGATTGAAAAGTACAAACGCACTTCACTTCCGTTTGCAACATTTATTTTAACGCTTATGGGAGTTTCGCTCTCGAGTAAAAAAGTCCGTGGTGGTATCGGAGTGCAGATTGGTTTAGGAATACTTTTAAGTTTCACTTACATTATGTTTATGCAAATCAGTACAACATTTGCAACAAATGGAAACACACCTGCATTAATTGCTGTATGGATACCAAATATTGTTTTCGCGGTAATTGCGCTTTTCCTGTTAAGAGACAGAATGAGGACTTGAAAAAATCAATTCAATTTTTCGTCCTTTTCAAAAACCCTGATCTTATTGTACAAAGTGTCTCTTTCAACAGGGGTTCTTCCGCAATTACGGATCAACTGCACCAATTGTTCAGTAGTTAAAACAGGAGTTTGTTCTTCTGCACCTGCCATTGTGTAAATGCGTGTGCTGTCATCAATGGTTCCATCCACATCGTCCACTCCAAATGATTGTGCAACCTGAGCGGTGCTGCGCCCAATCATGGGCCAATATGCTTTAACATGATCAAAGTTATCGAGGTAAATTCTGCTTACTGCATAGTTGCGTAAATCGTCCATCATTGTTGATTCAGCAACGTCACTCATTTCATTATCCTTGTTGCGAAACTTTAAAGGAATAAATGTGTTAAAACCTCCGGTACGGTCTTGTAAGGTTCGTATCCTATCCAGATGATCAACGCGATGATGATAGTTTTCAATATGACCATAGAGCATCGTCACATTGCTTTTCATTCCCAAACCATGAGCAGTTTCATGTATGGCTAACCATTTTTCACTTGAACATTTATCTCCGGCAATTTCTTCGCGTATTGTTTCATCAAAAATCTCAGCACCACCACCGGGCAATGAATCAAGTCCACATTCATTCAGGTAAGTTAATCCTTCAACAATTGTTTTTTTTGCTTTGTTAAACATGTAATCCAGCTCAACGGCTGTAAAAGCTTTGATATGCAGATCAGGACGATGAGCACGAATTTGTTTTAATAAATCACCAAAAAAATAAAGATCCATTTTAGGATGAACACCACCAACAATATGTACTTCAGTTATTGGTTTTCCATCATAAGCTTTAACACGATCCAGCATTTGTTCCATGCTCAGCTCCCACCCTTCTTCCCGATTTTTATAGAGACGTGAATAGGAGCAAAATTTACAGGCAAACACACACACATTGGTTGGCTCAATATGAAAGTTACGATTGAAGTAGGTATAATTTCCATTCTTGCGTTCTCGTACAATGTTTGCAAGCATACCTAATGCACTAAGTTCTGCGTGTTCATATAACCATATCGCTTCTTCATTACTAATACGCTGAAGTGATAAAACTTTATCAGTAATCCTGCTCAATTCAGGTGATTGCTTTTTACTTGTTAATTCCTCAGCTAAAAATGGTGAAGTCATATTGAAATATAAATTGTGTGAGGTTTTAACTTTAAAGTTTTAATAACAAGCATCAGCCATTCGTAGATTCGTATAAATTCGTATTCGTAGATAAAAAATTAAACCTGTGCAACTTTCTGCACTTTGTTTGCAATGGTTCTTCCGGGATAAACTTCCAATGCTTTCTTTAAGCAAGCCATTGCATTATGCAGCGATTTTAAATTTAAAACATAAGCAATCCTTACCTGCGATTTACCAAGAACAGGATTTGAATAAAAGCCGGTTGCCGGAGCAAGCATCACCGTTTCGCCATTCAACTCAAAATCTTCAAGCAACCATTGGCAAAATAGATCTGCATCGTCAATAGGTAATTGAGCAATGCAATAAAATGCACCGTTTGGCATAGGGCAAAAAACACCTTCCATTTCATTGAGTGTTTTTACAACATAATTACGTCTTGCTGTATATTCCTTTTTCACTTCAATGAAATAAGAATCAGGCGTATCAATGGCTGCTTCAGCTCCTATCTGGCCAAATGTGGGCGGGCTTAATCTTGCCTGAGCAAATTTTAAAGCGGCAGCCATCACTTCCTTGTTTTTTGAAATTAATGCACCAATCCTTGCACCGCATGCACTGTATCTTTTTGAAATACTATCCATCAATACCACATGCTGATCCAAACCATCCAGATGCATCACTGATACATAAGCGTTATCATCATAGCAAAACTCACGATACACTTCATCGGCAAACAAAAACAAATCATGCTTTAATGCAATTTGTTTTAACAATTCCAATTCCTCTCTGTTATATAAATATCCTGTTGGATTGCTCGGATTACAAATTAAAATAGCCTTTGTTTTGGGAGTGATAGCTTTTTCAAACTCAGCAATTGGTGGCAAAGCAAAACCGGTTTCAATACTTGAAGGGATCGGCTTTACTATTACACTTGCCTGAATGGAGAATCCATTATAATTAGCATAATAAGGTTCGGGTACAATAATTTCATCCCCTGCATTCAAACATGCCATCATACCAATTTCTATGGCTTCAGAACCTCCGGTTGTAATAATAATATCGGTCCAGTCAACATTGATTTTATGCTTTTGATAATAAGTGGCGAGTTTTCTGCGATAAGATTCAATACCTGCTGAATGACTGTATTCAATTACTTGCAGGTTATTATTTTTTATTGCATTCAGCATCACTTCAGGCGTGTGAATATCAGGCTGACCAATATTTAAATGATAAATGTGCTTGCCTTCTTTTTTTGCCAGTTCCGCATAAGGCACTAATTTTCTAATGGGTGAAGGAGGCATCTGGGCACCTTTAGATGAGATCTTTGGCATAGCTTTAAAATAAATTGTCCCACCTCTGACAGAAGCGGGACAACAAAAATAGAATAATTAATTGCTTAGTTCTTTGGAGCATCCGCTTTGCCAGGATCAGCTGCCGGAGCTGGTTGCTCCACAGTTCCTTTCAGATGAAGAATCTTTGGGCTGTTTTTAGCATTTGATGTAATGGTAACAGTTTTATCCTGCATCCCCATTTTACCCGCTGAATTGAAAGTAACCTTAATTACATTTTTAGCTCCTTTTTTCATTGGTTCCTTTGGATAAACAGGAACAGTACATCCGCATGAACCTGCAGCATTTGTTATAATAAGATCTTCTTTACCTGTGTTGGTAAAGCTGAATTCACGGGTAATTGACTCGCCTTGCTTAATGGTTCCGAAGTTATACTCTTCCACTTCAAAAGTCATTTCAGCAGCATTTTTATTATCTGCCGGAGAAGCCTGTGCCGGTGCGGATTTGTCTGTTTGAGCTTGCGATGCAAATGCAACGAACAGGCATAATGAAGCAAATACAATTGTTTTTTTCATGATGATTTTTTTATTTTGTTTTATATTAATGTTTTGTTTTTTACTTATTGACGAGGTGAATTTTCTACGGGGCTAAAACCATTATCCTTTTTCAATGGCGTTTGATCTTCTGTTTGTTCCTGCGACTTAACCACCCCTTTAATAGTAATTACTTTACTAGGAGTTTTTGCATTTGAATTAATGGTAACTGTTTTTGTAAATGGTCCCGGACGCTTGGTATCATAACTAACATTGATGTAATTACTCTGTCCTTTCAATACTGGCTCTTTAGGCCATTTGGGAACAGTGCAACCGCAAGATCCTTTTGCATCCGAAATAATTAATGGTTCCTTCCCTGTGTTTGTAAACTTAAACCCATATACACCATCTGCACCATAATCCATCGTTCCATAATCATGAACTTCAGATTCAAAAGTTATCTCAGCAGCATTCGCGTTTTCATTATTTGTTTCAGCTTTTTTATCTTGTGCAAATGCCATTATGCTTGCACATGTCATCATCAGGAAGAAAGTAATTTTTTTCATTGTGGTTTTGTTTTATAGATGTTTATGTAAGCCTCTTGTTTCAATTATGGAGCCAAAGGTCTGACAAAGAAATGAATATTAAATGAATCAAAAAAGCATATAAATTTGCCTCTGTAGTGAGAGTAAAAATAGTTAAAAGAATTATTAATTCATCCTCATAAAAAATTCACAGTTAAAAAAGCGGGAATAGCTCTTCCCGAAACATTGGTTGCAGAATTTAAGTTTCCGTTTTCTGTTCTCTGTTTAAAGTGATCGGTTAATTGGTTGAATAAGTTGAATAAGTTGATAAAGCAAATAAAATAATTGTGGTAAAAACATTCCTGATTTCAAACATATCGCAACAAATTTTTAATATTTCAAATAGTATTTTATTTTTTTCTTATTTTTTATTTTTTTCACCAAAGGCTTTTTCGCAGGATGATTATTACAAACAAAACAGAACGCTTACTTATGCTGAAGTAATTTCTGCTTACAAGCAACTGGATATAAAATATCCGCAAGCTAAAATGATTGAGTTTGGCAAAGCAGATGGTGGCAAACCTCTCCATTTATTTTTGATTAGCGCTAATGGAAATTTTAATCGTGATCAGCTTCGCAAAAACAACGGATGCTTTTTATTAATCAATAACGGCATTCATCCCGGTGAACCCGATGGAATAGATGCAAGCTTGTTACTTGCTAAAGATTTATTGAATAAAAAAATTTCAATTCCTGAAAATGTGATGATAGGGATCATTCCGGTTTATAATATTGATGGAGCTTTAAACCGTGGTTGTTGCAGCCGCATGAACCAGGATGGACCTGTTGAGTATGGATTCAGGGGAAATGCACGTAACCTGGATTTGAACCGTGATTTTATCAAGTGCGATTCAGAAAATGCAAAAGCTTTCAATAAAATGTTTACGACTTACGATCCTGATGTGTTTGTGGATACGCATACAAGTAACGGAGCAGATTACGCTTATACCATGACATTGATTGCAACGCAAAAAGACAAGCTCAATCACCATGTTGCAGATTTTATGCAACAAGAATTTTTGCCAGCACTTTATACAAACATGCAAAAGTTGAATTTCCTCATGTCACCCTATGTAGATACATTTAGTGAATCTCCTGAAAGAGGCATTAATGGATTTTTAGAAACTCCACGATATGCAACAGGATATGCTGCATTATTTAATTCGCTCGCATTCACTACCGAAACACATATGCTCAAACCCTTTGCACAAAGAGTGGAAGCAACTTATACTTTCTTAAATATAATTCTTGATCTAACATCGTCTTCCTGCTCAAAAATTCTGAAAGCACGTGCTGATGCAAAACTCGATTGTGCAACCAATACAAAATTTGACATTCAATGGAAACAGGATACAACCCATGTTGACAGTATATGGTTCGATGGATACGCTGCAAAACATAAAAAGAGCGAAGTAACAGGGTTGGATCGCTTGTATTACGATCGCAACTCACCTTATCATCTTCAAATTCCTTATTACAATAACTTTCAACCTTCACTCACAATTGATAAACCCTCTGGTTACATTATTCCTCAGGCATGGAAAGAAGTGATTGAACGATTGCAAATGAATGGTGTGAAAATGCAACAGTTTCAACAAGACACCATGATGAATGTTGAAGTGTATTACATCCGTGATTATAAAAGCCGTGATCATCCTTATGAAGGACATTATCTGCATACAGATGTAAAAACTGAAAAAGAAAATCAAACTATTAAATTTTATAAAGGTGATTATATTGTGATATGTAATCAAACCTGTAATCGTTACATCATTGAAACTTTAGAACCACAAGCCGTGGATTCTTATTTTGCCTGGAACTTTTTTGATAGTGTGTTGCAACAGAAAGAATGGTTTTCTGATTATGTTTTTGAAGAAAAAGCAGAAGAGATTTTAAAAAATGATGATACACTGAAAAAAGATTTTGAACAACGTAAACTCCAGGATTCTTCTTTTGCAAATAATCATTGGATGATGTTAAATTATATCTATCAACATTCTTCCTATTATGAAAAGACACATAACAGGTATCCGGTGTGTAGAGTTATTAAGTGATTGGGTAATTAAGGTAATTAAGGTGATTTGGATTAAAGCATTTTCAATCCCGCCCAAATCGGGACAAATTTTCAAATCGAATTTATTTAGTCCAATCTTCTAAAGCAATTCCTTTTATACGTTTAAAATGTTCAGTGTTATTTGTAACCATCACTAAATTGTGCATAACAGAAGTTACTCCAATCAAAAGATCAAATTCATCAATTGAAGTGCCTGCTTTTCTTAACCGTGCTTTTTCTTTTGCATATAAATCAAGCGAATGAAAAATAGGAACAACTTTCACAACGGTAAGAAAATCATCGAGTGCCTTTTGATTTATTTCTTTTTTCTCGCTATTCTCAACCCCGAACTTTAATTCAGCAAGAGATATTTCAGAAATAAAACAATTTTCAGGATCGGCTTTCTCAAATTTTTTCTTCAGATCATACTTGCCATTGATGTAGTAAATGCAAGTGTTGGTGTCAATAAGATATTTTTTCAAAATTTTTCTATCTGACGGTTAAAAGTCCGGCTGCTCCGAATACTCTCAATTATTTCCTCAGCCGATTGCTTTGACTCCCATGCTCCGAAAGCTTTATAAAACGATTTCTTCCGGTCAGTAATATCTGTTTTCACTGAAAGCGTTAGCTTTGATATCAGATCAAGCTTATTACTTGGGCTTAGATTGTCAAGCAACCGGAGATAGCCTTCAACAAGTGTGTTATTTATATCAATAGATTTCATTGCTGTTTATTTGCTTAATGACACAAATGTAGGGAAAAAGCAATGCCTTTGAGATTTTGAAAGACTGGAAAGATTCTAAACTTTGTTATTTGTTTAAGAAAGAAACAAGTGTCTTTACGTCTTTATGTTTCATTTCTTCGCTGATATTTCATCGAGGTACTTCATCACATTGCTTAATTTTCCTTCTCCTGATTTCTCACTTTGCTTCAAAGCTATAACCAAACCAATATCTTCAATCTGTTGCGAAGTGAGACGGGCAGCTTTCTTATTCACTTTTGAGAATATTCATAAAAAAATTAGTTTCACTTTTGTCTTTTGAGCTTATTAATAAATATTCCATAGGAGCACATTTAATTTTCAAAAGTAAAAGAAGGAATTGAGAATGTGGAATTAAGAATTACAGGAATGTTTTATTTTGGCTTAAATTTGTTCCACGCTGTTAGAAATGAAACAGTTTTAAAAAAAACCAACATGATAAAAAATTTAATTTTTATTTTAATGCTTTCATTCTTAAGTATTGAACAATGCAATAGTCAATGTGCAGAATTATCAACATACAAACCTTATTTCATTTCTAATTTCTCAAAGCTTGACCGAATTGAAGGCATATGGCGTGGTTCATATAAATCCAAATATTATTATGGAGAAAGTCTGAAGCAAGAAACCAACGAGTGGACAGAAGATTTTATCATCTTTAAGGATGGCGATGAATTTAAATGTTGTAGTGAAAACGGTTATTTCTCTGCCGAAAACAAGAGGGCTTTTACCTCAACTGCATCTCATGTTGTGTATTTATACAATGAACTTTTTACCAATACCAATTCCAGAGTTTCTACAAATGCAATATTATATACGTCAAATATGATAGTGTTAAGCTATGAACTTCCCTATAAAGAGACTGTTAAAATTTTTGGTGAAGATTTAGCACATGATAGTAAAGTAATTGAGGAATACAAATTCATCAAAAAATTCCCATTTGAAGATGATATTCCGTCAATTGTTTCAGGAACTGGTATTGCATTAACTTCAAATGGATTCATTCTTACATGTAATCATGTGGTTGAAAGCATTGGGAGTGTTAGTGTTTCTGGTATTAATGGAAATTTCAAAAAAAAGTATTCTGCGGAATGCGTTGATAGGATTCAAGAGTATGACTTAGCAATATTAAAAATTACTGATACAAGTTTTAAATCTTTTGGACCCTTACCTTTTTCATTTACAAAAACTGATGAGGATGTTGGCTCAAATGTATTTGTTTTAGGTTACCCCATGAGAGCTACAATGGGGGATGAAATAAAATTGACAACTGGAATAATTAGTTCTGCTTCGGGATATGATGGAGATGTTCGCCTTTATCAAATTTCTGCGCCAGTCCAATCAGGAAATAGCGGAGGACCCCTATTTGATGAAAGGGGAAATGTTACGGGAGTAGTGACAGCAAAACATTTGAATGCCGAAAATGCAAACTATGCTTTTAAATCAAGTGTTTTTAGAAAATACCTTTTAGATAATAATTATCAATTGAAACTTTCGAGTCAAAACCTTTTACTTGGAAAAAGCCTATCTGAAAAAGTCAAATTAGCAAAAAATTATGTATATATTATTGAAGTTAGAACAAGCCCATATTTAAATAAACTTGTAAAAGAGGCTAAAAAATTGAACAATCGCTAATAAATTAATATGCCTAAAACAAATATATCATACTGGTCAATGACTGTAAGAGAAATAAATAATAATTCTGAAGAGTATGAAGATTTGATAAAACTGGTAAGTAAAGAAATATCAAGCTTCCCCTATTCAATGTTTGACCCAAACGATTTTGTAAAAAGCAAAATAGTTGTAAAAAAATCTAATGCTTATAAAAATTTTATCGATAAAATAGATGGTTTTTTTCAACAATTAGAAACACAACATCTAAGATATGTTTCAAACTTTCCTTGTACTTATAATTTAAAAAATGAAAGCGTGAAGATTGATAGTTTCGATTTTAGCGATTTCTATTCTCCAGAAGATAATTGGAAGTTAGATTTAAAGTATACCTCCAAAAACTATGAAGTATTTGAGGAAAAAATTATGGCAAATGGTTACACATTATATAAGCTAAATGAAATCGGAATACCGAATCCAATTGTAATGACGGAACAGATTGCAGATTCAATAGATAGATATAAAAGAAATGATTTTTGACACTTTTTAATATGAGCTTGTAAATAAGCAGCTAGGTGCTTTGTAAAATTTTCTGAACACATAAATAGTTTCCTTCAATGAAAATGAGACCTCCCTTAAATATAATCCGGCTATAAACCACCAACAATGAATCTCCGCGAAGCCATCTTAAAAGAACATACAAAAGCGCAAACTATGCGAATTGTTAATTACGTTGGTGACGATAAAGGACGTTTTGCCGAGTTAATGAATTTATTTTTGAAGGATGTTTATCGCGTTGGTCAAAGAGCTGCGTGGTCTGTTTCTTATTGTGGAAGAGCGCATCCTGAACTGATCACTCCTTACATTAAAAAAATGTTGAAGAATCTGGATAACCCTGTACATGATTCTGTAAAACGAAATACTGTGCGAGTATTACAAAATTTCCATATCCCGAAATCCTTACAAGGGCTGGCTGTTAAGCAATGTTTTCGTTTGGTTGAAGGGAACGAACCGATCGCAATAAAAGTTTTTTCGATTACGTTGTTGGGTAATATCGCGAAAGAACATCCTGAACTAAAACATGAATTGAAAATGTTAATTGAAACACAAATCCCTTATGCAAGCACAGGATTTTTATCAAGAGCGACTAAAGTGTTGAAGTCACTTGAGGACAATAAACGCAAAGACGCTAAGGCGCAAAGAAATTTATAATCTTCAACTCTGCGTCTTTGCGTCTCTGCGTTAAAAGCTACTTTTACATCTCAAAAATTATTTCAAACTGAATCATTCATCTGATATAAAACATTTAGACGATGTTGCATTGCTTGAAAAATACAAGCAATCAAATGATGCTGAAATAATAGGTGTTTTGTTTAAGCGTTACACGCATCTCGTTTACGGAGTTTGCATGAAATACCTGAAAGATGAGGACGACAGCAAAGATGCTGTGATGCAGATTTTTGAAAAATTACTTATTGATTTAAAGAAACACGTAATACAAAACTTTAAAAGCTGGCTGCATACTGTTGCAAAAAATTATTGCCTGATGCAGTTACGGAAGAAAAATCCTGAAACTCCTTTAAATGATAATCTCATTGTGGAAATCCCCAGTTTTCTGCATCGTGAAGAAGAGCATGAATTGGAAGAGCGATTAACTTTGATGGAAGAAGCAATTGCACAATTGAACGGGCAGCAGAAAATATGTGTTGAATTATTTTATCTGAAAGAAAAATGTTACCAGGAAATAAGCGATCATACAGGATATACCATGAATGAAGTGAAAAGCTTTATTCAAAACGGGAAAAGGAATTTGAAAATTTATATGGAGAAAAATGAGCGGACAACATAAAATATTTTCCGTGAGCGAACATTGCTTAACTGAAGATCAGTTGTTGCTTTATCTGCAAAATAAACTGAGTGCTTTTGAGCAACATCATGTAGAAAAACATTTGCTCGATTGCGAATTATGTACCGATGCACTAGAAGGATTGCAAATGACTTCTTCAAAAAATTTGAGTGAAACTTTTGCAGAGCTCAATCAACAATTAGATAAACGGGTTAAACAGGAAGAAAAAAAAATAATTCCGTTTTATCCATGGTTGCGTATTGCAGCTGTATTTGTTTTGATCGCTGCTAGTGCCGCAACATTTTTCTATCTCCAAAAAGAACAAAAACAAGAGGAAAAAATAGTTGCTGAAAAAAAACCTGACCTCCCTCCTGCTGCAGAAAATAATTTTGAATTAAAAGCTACAGAACCGGTTACTGCGGAAAAACTAAATGATATTGACACCAAAAATTCAATCGGAAATAAAACTCCACTTACTCTATCTCAGAAAAATAAAGATTACAATCCTGGCTCAGGTGAAATAAATACAAATGATGTTTCTGCTTCAACCGTAGCAGCAGTCACCGAAGAAAATTTAAATCGTGAAGCTGCTCCTAAAGCTGTAATTGAGCAACCGGTACCAAAGGCAGTTCAGGAAAACAAACCTGAAAAGATGACTGAGAATGCAGAGACAATCCTAAAATCTAAATCAGATGTTACAAAATCAGAGCCTTCTTATGCAAAAAAAGAAAGAACTGACAATCAAAAACAATTATCGAATTCAGCGATCATCATTAACAATGCAAAATTGCAGATGCAAAATAACCGATACGATTCAGCAAACTTTCTTTTAGATGAAGTGATCAATAATGACGACACACCATTTATGGAAGAAGCTTTGTGGAACAAATCAATTGCTTTGGAAAAATTAAATCGCAGAGAAGATGCAAAAATTGTTTTACAAAAAATTGTTTCACTGAATGGGAAATATAAAAAGCAGGCAAAGGAGAAGTTGAAAGTATGGTAAATCAGTTTAATTTTTTAACAACAGTATTTTTCTTTTTCATTATACAAGCATTAGCCCAGCACACAACAAAAAACAATAAGAACATTCCTTCTTTAAAAGAAGGTGTTTTCATGACTAAGGAACAATTCGTAAATCAACATCCTGCTTATTCTCCTGAGGATCTTTATCGCGCACAGGGAATTTCGCGTTTTACAATAAGAGCCTGGAGCACCAAGGATAGTTTGTACATTATAAAAGATAAACGAAAACAAACAATTCTTCGTGATTCTGTCTGGGGATTTTATGATGATGGTCTTTTATTCATTCAGCTTAACGGTTATTTTCATAAAGTTACATTGCTTGGAACCATTAGTTTGTTTAATGAAATTTATCCTTTAGTAAAAGCACCATTCACTCCTGTTACCACAGATGCTACCAAAGAAATAATTCCCGGAATGATTGATTTGCATACGGGGAAATTTTATCCTTATGATCCAAAAAGTCTGATGGAATTATTACAAAGCGATGAAGTGTTGCTTAATAATTTTAAAGCTTTAAATAAAAAGCAACGAAAGAAAATGATGTATAGTTATGTTGAAAGATTCAATAACCGTCATCCGTTGGCATTATGGTAAAACACAATTATTATAGTTTGAAATTCCGGAGGAATGACATTATGGTAAAAACAATTATGCTAGATTGCAATTCCGTAGGAATGACATTTTATTGAAACCTCAAAATTATTACATATAAGTCCTTCACTGTTTTAAATCAATGGCAAACACTTACTCACAAATCTCAATTCACTCTGTATTCGCTGTTCAAGGAAGAGAAAACATCATAGCAAAAACCTGGCGTGATGAATTGCATAAATATATCGCAGGAATAATTAAGGCAACAGGAGCAAAATCTCTCGCTGTTGGAGGCTGGAAAGATCACGTTCACATTTTTTTTGGTTTGCAACCTGCGCTTAGCATTGCAGATTTTATGAGAATTGTGAAAGCTAATAGTTCGAAATGGATTAATGAAAAGAACTTTGTTAATGGAAAATTTAATTGGCAGCAAGGATATGGTGCATTTTCTTATGCAAAAAGTCAAAGAGATAATGTGATAAATTATATTATGAAACAGGAAGAACATCACCAAACAAAAAATTTTCGTGAAGAATATCTTGATATGTTAAAAAACTTTGATGTTGAATTTGAAGACAAATATTTGTTTGAGTTTAATGAATAGAAATTTCGTCCTTACGGGACTTACATAATGTATATCTGATTATTACCAAAACACTGTCCCAATGGGACTATTGACACAGCAAAATAACATATTAAGTTATTGAATATTAAATCTTATGACACAGTACATTATAGATATGAATAAAATTTATGTCTGCAACATAGTCTCATTGGAACAAATCCCCATATTAAATATTTGCGATGCATAACAAATCTGTTAATACGATGAATTTCTAAAGATCAATCACATTGAAAATCCTCATCATACAAACTGCTTTTATAGGTGATGTAATACTTGCAACATCATTAGTAGAAAAACTCCATCGCTTTTATCCTGAAGCTTCCATTGATTTTTTAGCAATTCATCGTATTAACAGATTT
>JANLUX010000058.1:0-1727 GCA_031363705.1 Bacteroidota bacterium | reverse complement strand
ATCAGCAATGAGTTTTTTGATTATATGCATCAGATGCAAACGATGAATATTGAGCTTGCCAGTGAATTTATCTTAGTAGCTGCAACACTCATGCGCATCAAAGCAAAAATGCTGTTGCCTCGTTATGAAAAAGATGAGCAGGGTAATGAGATTGATCCGCGCCATGACCTGGTACGGCAGCTTTTAGATTACAAACAATTTAAAGCCGCATCTGAAGATTTACGTATGCTCGAAGAAGACCGGTTACAACGTTTTTCACGTGGTAATATTCAGCAAGAGCTTGCAAAGATGGCGGTGAGCAGTGAGTCAGGTTATGCGGGGGAACTGAATGCACTTACACTATACAAACTCATTGCAACTTTTGAAAAAGTAATGCATCGTTTTGGGGATAATCAAAACCGTGTCATCCACACTGTTGTTCAATTTCCTTTTACCATTGACAATCAGAAAGAATATTTACAGGCCCGTTTGATTAAGAAGCCTCAATTAAACTTTAAAGAGATTTTCGAAGATTGCACGAGCAAGCTGCATGCAGTATTTACATTTCTTGCATTGCTTGAGCTTTTGCAAAACAGGATGCTCTATATTTTTGTTGGAGAAGGGTTCAATAATTTTGTTATCAGTACGCCCGAAGCAGCGCCTGAAAAATTGCCTGACCCCGAAGATGCAAACTGAACACCATCACATACTCAGGCACGTTTCACCCCGGAAAATTATATGGCCGGTATTGATTGGAATCAGTGTAGCAGCATGGTTGTTTTACAAAGAGTTTGATAGTTCAGTTTTTAAGAATATTACCTGGTCGTGGACCTCATCAGCCTGGTTTACAGCAGCAGTGCTGATGTTAGTAGTACGTGACCTTGCCTATATCATACGTATAAGAGTGCTTACTGATAACCAGCTCACATGGTATCGTGCATTTATTGTCATAATGTTGTGGGAATTTGCATCCGCATTAGCACCGGGAATAATTGGAGGTGGATTCATCTTTGCGATTTTTATTTTGAACCGCGAAGGAATTAATATGGGCAAGAGTATTACCGCTATTTTATTCTCTTCTTTTCTGGATGGAGTGTTCCTTGTGTTCATGGCACCTTTTGTTTATTTTCTTGCAGGTAAGTATGCATTGTTCTCAGGAATTCAGATGGGAACAGTTTTCGGTCAGGGGATTTTTTACACTTTCTGGGTGATGTATTTTTTAATTCTTGCGTATAAACTTTTTATTGCCTATGCATTATTCGTCAATCCTTATTTAATAAGATCGTTATTGCTGAATCTTTTTTCATTACCACTCTTGAATCGCTGGAAAGAAGGCGCTATTACAACCGGTGACCAGTTGATTATTGCATCGAATGGTTTAAAGGATAAAAATTTACGCTACTGGCTTATATCATTAGCATCCACATTCGCATCATGGACTGCCCGTTATTCCATCGTAAATTTTCTCATTCATGCATTTCATGAACAGGAAACTATAAAAGATTTTGTTGTGTATGGCAAACAGGTGATAATGGGAATTATTATTTTGTTAAGTCCAACACCTGGCGGCAGTGGCATTGCTGAATATATGTTTACAGATTTTCTTGGAGAGTTCATCACAAAAGGTCTGGCTCCAACTCTTGGTTTGTTGTGGCGAACATTGAGTTATTATCCCTACATCATTATCGGTGCAATCATATTACCCAAATGGATCAGGAGTAAAACTACTTTATTGAAGAAGTTGAAAT
>JANLUX010000047.1:0-5751 GCA_031363705.1 Bacteroidota bacterium | reverse complement strand
GCTGGGACTATTGTTGTGCCAATACCGACCCTGATCCACGGACAAGTATATAATGTTGCGGGAGTAGTTAATCACAGCCAAGTTAAAGACGGTATACCGATTCCACATGGTGCGTTTGCAGTTGAATAACCAGACCTTAATGTTCCTACAGAATCTACATATAACATTCCCGGTGAATCAGTAAATCTATTTAATTTAAGATTACCGTTTGTATCAATTCTCATTGCTTGTAAACCTTTAGTCTTAAAAACTAAATCTTTACTATCGTTAGTCCCAATAAAATTGTTCCAGGATTAGTGCCGAAATTGCCGGCAATGGTCCAATCCTCACTTTGAGGTTGGTCATGTCGGGTTAAGTTTGTCTCAGCTTGCCGGGAGCAACCATTTGCATCTGATACAGTGAGGATATATTCACCTGCACCCTGACCAGTAATATTAGCAGTGGTTTGCCCACTGCTCCATGTATAAGCATAAGGTGTTACACCACCTGAAACAGTTGAAGTAACGGCACCATCATCACAAGTGTGGCAACTGGTGTTGTAACCATTGCCATAAGTGGTACGATTTAAATGAAAACTCAAGGCGGGAGGTGCATTGAGTATTATCTGATCGTCAACCATTGAACCATTAGCATCAGTAACGCGCACACTATAAATTCCTCTTGACACATCAACAAGATCTTCAATGAAGTTACCATTGCTCCATTCATAAGTATAAGGAGGGGTGCCACCCGCAACTGTAAGATTAATATTGCCATCGGTACCTCCTTCACATGATATATTATAACCATGGTGTAAAGGACTTGTAATGCTAATAATATGCAATGGAGTTGGTTCAATGAGAGTTATGCTTTTAAATAGCGGGCATTGGTTCATATCAGTAATGGTTACGCTATAAGTACCTGCTACCAATTCACTAATTGATTCCTGTACTCCGCCATTACTCCATAAAAAAGTGTATGGAGGAGTTCCACCACCAACGTAACTTGAGATATATCCATTGTTGATACGGTTTCGCTTATGTTATACCCACCCGTATATTCGGAGGGAACTAAAGTGGCTTCTAAAACTTTGGTTTGTGTAAGCGTTACCGAACTCTGTGCGGTTGCATTATTAAGATCAGTGACAGTTACGGTATATGTTGATGCAGCAACTCCATTTAAATTTTTTGTAACCGCACCATTGCTCCAGAGATAGGTATAGGGCCATGTACCTCCCACAACTGTAATATCAATTTTTCCATCAGCAACGCCATAGCAACTTACGTTATATCCTCCATTGTAAGTTTTGACGTTAAATGCAATTTGAATGGTTTGGGCTTTTAATAATTGAGGGATCAACATAACACATGTGAAGCCAAATACAAGGTGAAGTTGCTTTAGGTAAGTTTTCATTGAATGATAGGATTTTAGGATTTGAGGCTGTAAGAGTATATTAAATATTTCAATACTGCAAAAAAAAGTTTTTTCTAAAAGTTTAACAACCCCGATCCGGATTAATAATCATTTGCTCAGCTTTATTCTGAAAGGGCGGCAGCTGTCAATATATTTTTTAGAAAGCGTATAGCACACTTGTATGCCACTAAACATATACCAGTCTTTATTGGAAGGATCGCCACGCTGCCTGCCCACCTGCGGAGTGCCCTGCTCCAGTGACCGGTCAGAAAGTTCCACAGCTGCTTTTCCATATTCTTTGCGGATAGTGGCAGGATCTGCATACGATTTACTTACATCATCAAGATAATCAACATAACATCTTCTTACTCCTACTTCTAAAACTCCGCAAAAGCGAGGTGTAATCTTAAATTTAATTCCTCCACCGAAAGGCATATTAATGCTGATGCGTGTGTAAGGCTTACGTTCAGGATACTTTTCAGTTCCCTGCCCTTCAGTTCCCAGGGGTTGTAATGCATACCATTTGCCATTTAATTCTGCTTTGGGGTTATAACGATAAAGAGCAAGCCCTGCAAACAGGTAAGGGGTGATGAATGTGGACGGATTAGCTGTTTGATAAGGAAAGAAATTAAATTCATAGCCACCCTGCAATTCCATAATATCAGAACGAAATGATAAATTACGATTAATGCTGAATGAATCAGCTGCCTGTGCATCGTCAGCAGAAATACGACCATAATTGAACCCTGCACGAAAAGCCCAATGATTATTATAATAACGTCTGTAAACGATACCAATGCCGGGATGTAAAAATTTATCACTGAACATTACCGGATTTAAATCGCCCTTGTATCCCATCACACCAACCATTATTCCCATTTCGCGTGATTGGGCATTGGTGTGCAATGATTTCATTAAGATGAAAAAAGCGATAAAAACCGCAATATAAATTCTCATTGAGGTGCTAAACGAAAAAAGAGCTTTGTTATTTTTTAACAAACCAACCATTCACTGTAAGTGGAAAACAAAATCAGAAGACTGGGAAATTGGTGCGACCTGTTCTTATTTTATAATGCAAGCTGAAAATGCCAAACATGTATGCATCACGATCACGTGGATCACCACGCTGTTCACCCGCCAGCGTTTGTGCTTCTTTAACTCCTATTGAAGGATCAGCTAGCTGAGCTGCTATGTCACCATTCTGCGCTCTGATAGCATCATTATCATAATAGGTTTTGCTCACATCGTCAATATAATCAGTAAATGTTTTGCGCAATCCATATTCAAAACCTACGCCCCATCTACGGTTAAAGAAATAACGAAAACCAACCCCAACCGGAACACATAACTGTGTGCGTTTATATTTAGAACGTGCAGGAGAAATTCCCTGACCCTCCGTTCCCAATGGCTGTAATTCATACCATTTACCCTTGTATTCTCCTTTAGGATTAAAATGAAAAACACCCACACCGGCAAATACATAGGCTGACGCTTCGAAAGAGGGAGTTCTTCTCATTCCTCTTAACTTGTACAATCCGCCTTCGCGCTGTGATAGTATTGACGCTTCAAAATTTACATTCAACTCATAGATGTTGGATTTGAAATTGAGATTCCTGTTGTGGCGAAATGGTTCTTTGGTTAACTTATCATCACCTGATACACTCGCAAATGTTCCGTGGGTATGTATTGCCAGAAACGGTGTGATTTTATAACGAATCCCTGCGGTTAAAACCTGTCTTGTGGCTTTAAATTCAAGGTCTCTGAAACCGTTAGTGCCTACCTGGTTTGCACCGCCTAACTCCCCTAAAAAATTACTGGCGCCTATACCTACCATGTATTCCCAGCGGTAAGCTTTCCAACGAGCACGCACACGTTGTGCATTGAGCAACTGTGGCAGCGTTAACAAGATCATAAGGGTAACAATGTATCTCTTTTTCATACGGGCTGGGATATCTCCATGCACAAAAATATAGATTTAACCAGATTATTCGTTCTGCTAATATAAGAAGTTTAATTTCTGCTATCCAATCCCCACTTTAATTTGTTACGCAATGTGCTTAAGAAATTATCATTACCCATGCGCACCAGGTTCATGGTGAAATCCTCTTTACGCACTGCGAGCTGAAGACTGGAGTCAATGGTTACTGAACGTGAATCAAGTGATGCCAGAAAATACTGACTGCGACCTTCCACTTCCAGTGAGATAACATGCTTATCACTTACTACTATCGGACGCACATTTAAATTATGAGGGGCAATGGGTGTAATAACAAAATTATCAGAGTGCGGTGCTATGATGGGTCCGCCACAACTTAATGAATAACCCGTGGAACCCGTGGGTGTGGCAATAATTAATCCGTCAGCCCAATAGGAATTTAAATATTCACCATTGAGAAAAGTGTTGATGATGATCATGGAGGAACTATCTTTTTTATGAATGGTGAGATCATTCAATGCATAATTAACTTCTCCAAATAAAGTGTGACTGGATTCTAATCGCAACAATGTTCTTTTATCCAATGAGAAATGTCCGCGTAATAAACTATCAATGGCAACACTCACCTGGTCTTGCGAAATGCTTGAGAGAAATCCTAATCTCCCTGTATTAATACCGACAACAGGTATTCCTGAATTCTGAACCAATGCAAGTGTATCCAGTATAGTTCCATCGCCACCTATGCTGAAAAGAAAATCAATCTTGTTTCTTATTTCGGCTCCTGAGGTAAACATTTCGAATGAAGGGTTGTTTTCAGTAAGTGACTTAATTTGGTTATAAAATGGCTGATAAATAATAATCTCTGCTCCGCTGGCATGAAGCTCCGTAAGCAGCGTATCAATAAAAGGAAAAAGATCAGGACTTACCTGTCTTGCATACAATGCAATTTTCATTATCAGTTGTTAAAAATTAACAGATGGTAAAAATATATTTTAAATGGGTGCAGAAAAATGGAGAAAGAATCCACGTTCACCCATTCTGTTGATACTGTATTCAACCCTGAACACTATATCATAGTAAGTGAGATAATCCAAACCTAATCCATAACCATATTGCCACGAATTACTCAAAGGATTATATTTTCCAAACTGGCGGTCGCGCACATAACCTGCATCAAAAAAAGCATTGATAAAAAAAGTGTTGGGCATGCGATTGAATTTTGCTGTATTCAGAAATTTAATCAAAAGAATTTTAGTTGGAAGCAAAGTAAATTTGAGATTGGATTTAAACAGCGCATAATTCTGTCCGTTGATAACATAATATTCATATCCTCTTATGTATTCGCCTCCAAAGCCTAATGCACGCTGATTAAAATAAGGTGCATCTGTTTGACCAGACAACTTGCCTCTGATGCCGGAAGCAAAATGCCATCTCGGTGTAAGCTCCCAGTATCTGCGATAAGCAGAAGTGAGTGTTAATATTGCAGGTTCGTGTTTTAATGCACCAATTCCCTGTTTTAAAATTTCAATCTCGAACACATCTCCTTTTAATGGGTAGGTATGATAATCGCGATGATCTTTGCGATAGGTCCAGCCGAGCGTAATCTGTTGCTGCATGGTACTGTTATTTACAAAGTAATCTTTGTTTAACAATACTACTGTGTCAGCAATATTATTCTGACGGTAATCAGCAAAAATGCTGTAGTACTTATTAAAGCCTTTTCGTCTAGTCAAACGAACAAAACCATAATATTCATTACGCATGTATTTTTCAGGATCTTTTACATAGATGAGTTTATTATTGATGGTGTTGTAAGCAATTTCATGGTTACGCGTATAGTATGCACCGAGTGATAGACCAATGTTTTGATTTTTGTTGATGTACGGAATAGAATAAAATAATCCCAGCCGCTGTGAATAACCCAACCGGACCTGCATTTTTAATGATTCATCCCGACCGCGGAAATTATCATGTGATAAATAAATACCGTAGTTGGTTCTTTTGAAATCACGCTTTTGCCACCACTCATTAAAATTACGATCAACTAATTCAAAAAAAGGAATGGGCCACACATACCATCGCTCAGTAACATGAATGTGTACATCGGAGGCTGGAGGCACGTTTGCAATGAGCTCCATCTCTACAAAATGAAAAAGCCCGATGTTCATCAGGTTTTCTTTGCTGCGCTCAAACGCTGCATCAAGTGTGTATTTATTAAGGGTATCTCCTTCGTGAAAAATTAATTCACGCTTAATGATGTGTGACCTTGTGGTTTTGTTTCCTGTAATAATAATCTTGTGAATAATTACAGCCTGGTTTCCTGAATCACTTTGCTGAATTGATTGAGCACTTAAATTGAAAAAGGTGAAAAGACTAATTATTGTGGAGAAAAATATTTTACCATAAAAATTTTTGTTGTCACA
>JANLUX010000041.1:0-8406 GCA_031363705.1 Bacteroidota bacterium | reverse complement strand
ATTTCAAGCTGTTGCGATTTATCAAGATGAATATTGAAAGCAGCATTATCACTTACCGGATTAGGATATACTGTTGAAATAGAAATACCTTCCACATTATTAACCTCATCAACACCAGTTATAACATCGTATTTAATCTGGGCTGCTTCAGCACTTGCAATAATATCTACAAGGCTTTCACCTGCTATCAATGCAAAAGCAACACGAACAGAATCACCGGGGTTCAGCGTAAAAGGACCGGTGCTCACAACATCGCACACATCATTTCCGGTTCCTGCAACTCCTGCGGTGGCACGGCTTGTAGAAAGCGTCTGGTATTTTTGAGCAGAAGAATATCCGCCTGAAATATCAACACCTCCACCACCACCACCGATATTATCAATGGCATAATGATTCCATGGACCGCTGGTGAGGAGTTTTATACCTGCATAAAGATTGCTGTCAGTGCTCCACACATAACCCATCTTAGTAGTAACATCTTCATTGGCTTTATTGTTAGCATAGGAAGGCACATCCCAATCAGAAAATATACCTGCGTATAAAGAGGATAATGTTGTAGCTCCATTATTGTGAATAACATATTCAAAAATATGATAGCGGCTATCAGGTGCAAATGTCCATGAGAAAGAACGATGACCCACTTCAATACCTAATGAAGCTGCAGCGGGATTATCATTAAACTTTCCATAAGTATCAAAATCAGACCAAATGCCCGGATCATGTTTCTGGATAGGATTAACACTTGCAAAATCTTCATCAGCAACAGCTGCATTACGAACCACATCTGATACATCACCTGCATTGCCTATCATCAAACCTGTTTCGTAAGAAAAAGTATTATGTGCATTTAAAGTAAATCCAAGACCTTCTGATTGCGCCAGGTTAGCGTTATAACATATTCTTCCTTTGCTTGTGTTAGTAGTGGCAACTTCATTTACTGTAATATTTATATAATCAACATTTACAATCACATCAAACATTGCATAATCATTATAAGCGCCATCCTGCAAATGAACCTTGAAAGTAATTTTTGCATTTTGCGGAGCACTTGGGTTAATTTTTATTGTAAAGGGATCAGCATTATTATTTACCGTTGCCATTGTACCCAAGGCACCAAGGGTTGTGCTGGCATCGAGAATAGTTACATAAGTGGAAGGAGAAGAAGCTACTGATATAGTTGCAGTAAGATTTGTAGTAGGATCGAGATAATTAGTGAAATCTCCTGTTATTCTTAATGTGTCACCAACCACAAAAAGATTATCATTATTGTCAACAACATTAATCGGATACATCCGGACTGAAGAGCTGCTAAGTGTTAAAGCATTAAATAAATTTATTCTACCTGTTCCTAAACCATTTGTAGCCATAAAAGTTCCGTTAGTACCTACTCCGTAAATATAATCAGCAGTAATGCGAAGTTTTTCTCCAACCTGAGAAGCATTATAAGAAGGAAAATATGATTTTATAATTCCTGCACATCCTGCAGCAATTGGTGATGCCATTGAAGTGCCGCTGTTATTTGCATAAGTGTTATTATAAAGTGTTGACAAAATATTATTGCCGGGTGCACACACATCAATATAATTTCCATAATTGGAAAAGCTTGCTTTGTTATCATTAGTACCGTTGGTAGCTGCAATTGAAAGAACATTGTTGAATGCAGCAGGATAAAAATATTGGTTACTGTTATTATTTCCGGCAGCACAAACTACCAGTACATCTTTATTTATAGTTGCATAGTCAATTGCATTCTGACCAAAGGTGCCACCTCCGCCACCTCCCCATGAGCAGTTAATAATATTGCATCCATGATCAGCTCCATAAACTATTCCTTCGTAACCTTTAGTTAATGCACCACCAGCATCAGAAATTTTGATAGGCAGAAACTTGCAGTAAAAACCGGGTGAAGCAACTCCAACACCATTATCTGTTACAGCAGCAGCACATCCGCTTACATGCGATCCATGTGTGTTAGCATTAACAGTAGGGTCATTATCATTTTCTCCTAAATCCCATCCATTAAAATTATCTACATAACCATCAATGTCATTATCAATACCATCAACAGGATCATTGTAATTGTGTTTCAAATTCGCTGCTAAATCCGGATGATCTAAATCACTTCCTGTATCGTCAATACCTATTACAACATTGGTGTCTCCTTTTGAAATATCCCATCCACCATACGCATCAATTCGTGTTAAAAAACTTTGCTGAACAATGCTGGGATCATTTGGTGTGTACTGAGGTGTGGGTATGTATTTTGGTTCAGCATACTCAAGCACATCTGTGGCAACAAGCGTATTAATGATTTTTGCCATATCAGCGTTCAATTTGTATTCTAACTGATAAATAAGAGAAAGATCAACATAAGCTCTTCCATAGCGATCAAATGGTTCAGCAGGTGGCTGATGGTTAGGAAATATTTTAAACAGATCCGACACCTGGATACTATTAAAAATTTGCTGTAGTTGCGCTACTTCAATTGCGTTATTAGTGCACTGAGAGCGAAATGCAGGCTTAACTTTTAAAACCAAAGTGTTGGGCAAATAATCTTTTGAAGTAATTCCCGGGGCAAAGCGGAAAGAATTGTTAGAGCCGGCTATTGCATTTACCGTAAGGAAAATAAATGCCAGGCAAAATGTTTTGGTAAGAAATTTTATCATAGTTTGTTTTTTAAAGGGACACGAAGATAGGACGATGCACCGTATTCTGCATTATAAATCTTTTTTTATTTAATGACGAAAGGGTGAGTTCTTGAATATGACACACCGTTTACTTTCCTTTGTACCCCTTTAAAAATTTGAGTTAATGAAACGGATACCAATAAAAGTACTTTTAGATGGCACATTCACAGGGCAAACAGTAACTGCCAAAGGATGGGTTCGCACTTTTCGTAACAACCAGTTTATTGCAATGAACGATGGTTCCACCATGAATAATTTACAGGCAGTGGTTGAACTTAACTCAGTGGATGATTCATTACTGAAAAGAATTACAACAGGCGCCTCAATAAGTGTGACAGGAACCCTGGTTGAATCAATTGGTAAAGGACAAAAAGTGGATCTGAAAGTTAATTCGCTTGAAATATTAGGTGATTGTGATGCAGAAAAATTTCCGCTGCAGCCCAAGAAACACAGTCTTGAATTTTTGCGTGAGATTGCACATTTGCGTTTCCGCACCAACACCTTTATGGCGGTGTTTAAAGTGCGGCATGCATTGGCCTTTGCTATCAATAAATTTTTTAACGATCGTGGATTTGTTTATCTCCACACTCCTATCATCACAGGATCGGATGCTGAAGGAGCCGGAGAAATGTTTCGTGTAACAACACTTGATTTAGAAAAATTACCGCGCACAGAAAAGAATGAAATAGATTTTAAAGAAGATTTTTTTGGCAAGCAAACCAATCTTACAGTTTCCGGTCAGCTGGAAGCAGAGTTAGGTGCAATGTCATTCGGACAGGTTTACACTTTTGGTCCTACTTTCAGAGCCGAGAATTCAAATACAACACGACATCTGGCAGAATTCTGGATGATAGAACCCGAGGTTGCTTTTAACGAGCTTACTGATAACATGAATCTGGCAGAAGACATGTTGAAGTATGTGATTAAATATGCAATAGAGAATTGTGTGGAAGAGCTGGAGTTTTTAAAGACACGATTGTTGGAAGAAGAAAAACAAAAACCGCAGGACGAACGAAGTGAAATGGATTTGTTAAGCAAGCTTCAGTTTTGTCTTGATAACAATTTTGAAAGATTAACTTATACAGAAGCAATTGAAATTTTGCGCAACAGCAATCACAACAAAAAGAAAAAATTTAAATATTTAATAGAGGCATGGGGTGCTGATCTGCAAAGTGAGCATGAGCGTTATCTTGTAGAAAAGCATTTTAAAAAACCTGTGATACTCACTGATTATCCTAAGGAGATAAAAGCTTTTTACATGCGTCAGAATGATGATGGTAAAACAGTGAGAGCAATGGATATTCTTTTTCCAGGTATCGGAGAAATTGTTGGCGGCTCCCAACGTGAAGAGCGACTGGAACTACTGGAACAACGCATGCAGGAAATGCATATTCCTTCTGAAGAATTATACTGGTACCTTGACACCAGAAGGTTTGGAACAGTTCCTCATGCAGGATTCGGTTTGGGATTTGAAAGACTGGTTTTGTTTGTTACCGGCATGAGTAACATACGCGATGTAATTCCATTTCCACGTACACCTAAAAATGCGGAGTTTTAATAAATTTGTTTGGATTTAAGTTTATGACCATATCATTTATTTCATCTGAATTTATACCTGTATTAAAAGAGTTTAATATTACTAAAGCTTCTTTGTTTGGCTCTTATGCACGAGGTGAACAAAATGAAAACAGTGATGTTGATTTGTTAATTGACACCAATGGAAAATTAAATTTATTTGATATATTGCGTTTAGAAAATAAGCTTAAAGAAACAATTGCAAAAAAAGTTGATATAGTAGAATACAATGCGATTAAATCCTCAATTCGTGAACAGGTATTGAAAGAAGCAATTCAGATATTATGACTTTGCGAGGGGATGATGTTTACTTGCAGGATATTATTGAATCCATCGATTATATTTTTCAACATCTTCAGGACATGACAGAATATGAATTTACAAATAACATTCTTGTACAAGACGCAGTGATCAGAAGATTTGAAATTAATGGAGAAGCAAGCGCGAAAATAAATTCTTCATTTAAGGAACAGCACAAAAACATTGAGTGGAGTTTGATGAAAGATATGCGAAACAAATTATCTCATGAATATTTCGGGATTTCGTCAATCACTATTTATCAGACCTGCAAAAGTCATTTGCCATTATTAAAACAAAAAATTGAAAAAATAATTAAAGGTTGAACGGAGAACCGTATTTATGTTAAAACAAAATCTTCAGCAAAAGCTTTTACAAAAACTTTCACCACAGCAAATTCAATTGATGAAATTGCTACAGGTTCCTACTGCTTCGCTGGAACAACGCATCAAAGAAGAAATAGAAATAAATCCTGCTCTTGAAGAAGGGGCACCGGATGATATTGCTGAAGAGGAAGCAAACAATCCTGATGATGAAACGGAACAAGAGCCAGAAGAAAAAGAAAAACAGGAAGAAGAAGACAAAGAGGAATATACTGAGGCAGAAGTAAACGAGTCAATAAAAGAACAGGATGAATTTGATATTGCGGATTATGTTCAGGATGAGGATGTGCCTTATTATAAGCTGAATGCAAATAATACATCAGCTGATGATGAACGTCCTGAAACCCCGGTGACAGTAAGCATGTCCTACCAGGATTCATTGCTTGCACAGCTTGGATTATTTGATCTGGATGACAGGCAATATCTTGTAGCACAGCATTTGGTTGGCAGTCTTGATGATGATGGTTATATACGCAGAGAATTAAATTCCATCGTGGATGATCTGGCTTTCAGCCAGAATATAACAACCACTGAAAAAGAACTTGAATATCTCCTTAAACTTATTCAGACCTTAGACCCACCTGGCATAGGCGCACGCAATTTGCAGGAATGTCTGCTATTACAATTGCAGCGTAAAAAAGTGCAGGATAAAACCACACTCACTGCCATAAAAATTGTTAAGGATTACATGGAAGAGTTTTCGCGCAAGCATTATGAAAAAATTGCGCATGCTCTTTTGTTGAACGATCAGCAGTTAAAAGAAGCAATTGATGAAATATTAAATCTTAATCCACGTCCCGGTGGAGGGTCTGCCGAAGACACACGAACTTCCCAACAGATTATTCCTGATTTTATAATGAGTGTAAGCGATGGTGTGCTGGATCTTTCATTGAACTCACGCAATGATCCTGATTTACGTATCAGCCGTTCGTTTCAGGAAATGCTGCAGACTTATGCCGGAGATAAAAAAACAAAAGCAACGCGTGAAGCAGTTAGTTTTATTAAACAGAAAATTGATGCGGCACGTTGGTTCATAGATGCAATCAAACAACGTCAAAACACTTTGCTTACCACCATGATGGCGATTATGAATTATCAGAAAGATTATTTTCTTGAAGGTGATGAGCGATTGCTTCGTCCTATGATTTTAAAAGACATTGCAGATTTAGTGGGTTTAGATATCAGTACAGTATCTCGTGTTGCAAACAGCAAATATGTGGAAACACCTTACGGAACTTTTTTGCTTAAGACTTTTTTTTCAGAATCACTTTCAACTGACAGCGGTGAAGAAGTATCAAGCCGTGAAGTAAAAAAGATTTTGCAGGATGCCATTGAAGCCGAAGACAAACTCAAGCCTTTGCCGGATGAGAAGCTGATGGAGATTTTAAATGAAAAAGGGTACAACATTGCACGCAGAACAATTGCAAAATACCGGGAGCAATTGAATATTCCGGTAGCACGTTTAAGAAAAGAATTATAAAGGAGGTTCGTTTGTCATGCTGACGAAGGAAGCATCTCTAATGTGCAAACTACAAATTATATTTTAATGAATTCTTTCTCCCGTATTATATCTTATTTATTTCATCCATTGCTGATGCCATTATATGCCACAGCAATTTTGTTTAATACAAATAATTATCTCGCCTTCGCAATTGCACCGGGGGTTCAAAAAATTATTTACCTCATTGTTTTTGCTACTACTTATTTATTGCCTTCGCTAACAGCAATGTTACTTGTGCAACGCGGTAAAATTAATTCACTGCAAATGGAACAATCGAAAGAGCGAAATATTCCATTTCTGCTAACCGCAATTTATTTTGCATCCTGCTTTTATCTGCTGCAAAAAATTCCGATGGCTCGTGTATTAGGGTATGCGATTCTGGGTGCATCCATCAGCATTTTTATTTCATTTCTAATAAACCTTAAATGGAAAATAAGTGTGCACATGGTAGGCATTGGAGGATTGCTCGGTTTGCTTTATACATTCTCCCAACAAATGCATTTCAATTTTTTAATGCCAATAATTTTTTGTGCGATAGTTGCAGGAACTTTAGGAACCTCGCGTTTATTAATGAGTGCACATATTCCTTCACAGATTTATGTAGGATTTATATTAGGATTTGGGGTAGAATGGATTTTTTTAAAAAGTATTGAATTTTTTGGATGAAATTTTTCAGCAACCGGATTCTCTTTTTCAAAATTTACAACATTTATGAAAGCAGCAACACTTAATGAGCTTAAAAAGGAATTATCAGAACTGGCACCAAAGCGCTTACTTGATATTACCCTGCGTTTAGGAAGATTTAAAAAAGAAAATAAAGAACTGCTTACCTATCTGTTGTTTGAAGCGCATGACGAAGGCTCCTATATAAAAAGTATTAAAGAAGAGATAGATAATCAGTTAACGATTATGAACAAAAGCAATATTTATCTCGTAAAGAAAAGCTTAAGAAAAATTTTGCGTACAATTAATAAATACATCAGGTATTCAAACCTGAAAGAAACAGAAGTTGAATTGCGGATTTATTTTTGCCATGAAATAAAGAAATCCGGATTGCCAATCAAGAAAAGCCAGCAATTAATCAATCTCTACCAAAATCAGATAAAGAAAATTAATACAACCATTTCCAAATTGCATGAGGATTTGCAGCATGATTATTTAAGTGAATTAGAGGCAATAAAAATTTAACTCTAAAGGACATTAAGAAAATTTTCTGAAGCATTCTCCCCAAATGCGAATACAATTCCACAATAAATTCACTTGTTCCCGTATCCCTATCCATAATAGTCAGAGGTTTTTAACCGGAAGTTAAGAGTGAAATCAAAGTCGCTTTTACATCTATAAAGGCAATTTATTTACTGCAGACAAAAAAAATTCCGAAAGCCCTCTATTTCTTCCGGAATTATATCAGTAAAAATGAAAAATTTACGATAAGTAAATCTCTTTTAAAAAATCATGCCAGGTGGTTTTGAAAGAAATTTTGCAAAATATATGGGTTGAACATTTTACCCATTCGCGACAATACCAGTCACACAGAGAAATATTTTATAATAAATTTGTCTGAATTAATTGAAATGAAAAAAATCCTCTTCCTGACCACAGGTTTAATGATTAGTTTATTAACCCTAGCTCAAAAAGCTGACAATTTATTAGAAAACGGCAACGCTTTGATTACTCAAGAAAAGTATAAGGAAGCAATTAAAATATTTACACAAGCAATTGAAAATGATGACAGACAGGCAGTATATTTTTTAAAGCGCGGTATAGCATATGCTAAAAACGAACAGTTTCAGCAAGCATACGAGGATTTTACTAAAGCAATTAAACTGAATAATAATTATGCTGAAGCATATAAGCTGCGTGCTATGGTGTTTGCCACCAGTGATATGTATCAGGATGCTATTAATGATTTGGATATGGCAATAAAATATGCTTTTGATGACAGCCTGAGATTATTTTCATT
>JANLUX010000036.1:0-32036 GCA_031363705.1 Bacteroidota bacterium | reverse complement strand
CGAATGAATTACGAATACAACGAATGGCTATCGCACGAATTCGTTAATTGGTAACATTCGTATCCGATTCGTTAATTAGTAACCATCATTGGTAACATTCGTATCCGATTCGTTAATTGGTAACCATCATTGGTAACATTCGTATCAGATTCGTTAATTAGTAACCATCTCTTCTCTCAAAAACTTCCATCCGTTTTTCAGCAGACCGATAAACCGGTTTAAAATAATTTTCAATTTCTTTATTGGAAATCAATGTTGACGAATCATTGAATGATTCCTGCCATTGCCAGCGTATGATGTAGTTTACTGTAAATGATTTTCCCTGTTCATATTTTTTCAATTCAAATAAAGGACGGTTGCTTTTTCCGCATGTTCCTATATTATTAAATTCATCAGCTGATTTCCATCTTACCAATGAGTTAGGCGATAATGCTTCATTATTATCAAGCACTACAATATTTCTTTCAGCACTCAGATAAAGCGGGAAATTATACTGAAGCCAGTTTTCAGTAGCGTTCAATGGTATCACCACACTGTTATCACGAATGTATTTAGCACCTGAATACAATTCTCTCAGCTCAGCATCGTAAGCTTTGGCTGCGTTTAATTGATTCCATGATGCGGAAATAACAATCGAAAGGATAGCCACATTTTTTATCAGCGTTAAAGCAAAGTTGAGTTGGACACAATCAGCAACCATCATTATAAAAAGTATAGCAAGCAGCATCATCCGGATATTAATATATCCTCCGGCAAAAAATTCATAAGGCAACACGAAATATAAAACAGCACAACTGAAGATCATTACTAAAATGGCAGGTAAATATTTTTTATCAAGTCGAAATGATTTTGAAACAATGCCTGCAATCATTAAAGCAAGTATTAATATTTCAATTCCCCTGATGTTATATTTTTCAATGTCATTATTAAAAGTGATAAGAGCGGTCATATTTCTTAATCGTTCCAATAAGTCATCTGTATCAAGATATTTCATGATGGTAGCACCCGATGCTTTTTGAGCAAACATGATGGTGAGTAAAACAACAGGTAAAGTCGTTAATAACATGAACCCTGCACGTTTGATTTGATGTAATAAAGAAGATTGATTTCTGTTTCTGAAAATTGTGATCGTTTCATTTATTAAAATAAAAAGAATAGTTGCTGCAAAACCAAAGAGGTGGCTGAACCAGGTTAGAATCAGTAAAATTGAAAATGCCAGGTATTTTTTCAAAGTCCATGCATTTAAATTTTTCAGATAATAGGCAATACAAATCATCATCATCCCAAGGCTGATTAGGAAACTGTTAAAACCCATCACAAGCGGGTAATTAAAAACAATGGTAAAGATCAAAAGAGGTTGTAATAATTTATTGCCGATTAACTGTCTTATTAAAATAAAATATCCGGTACAAAAAATTGCTATCACCAGTGTGGTCATAATTTTTACTGTTAGCTGCGGGCTGAAAAAGTTTAATAAAAATGAAAGCAATAGTTGAACAATACTGTTGGGAACAGGTCTCAGGTTCAGTTCGAAAAACCGGTGATAGATACTTTGATCATTAAAAAGCAATTGGTTAAAAATATTTGCACAATATAAATGTGCTGAACCATCACCCGTATGAAACCATTCAACATACCATACCGGGATGAGGATGCATGCAATTAGTATTAAACAGAAAATAAATGGTATTCGTTTTTGCAGGAATTTGTTTATCAACATCACGGCTGAAAAATAAAGTAAATTTTATATTAGAAAATAAATTCAATGGCGTTGTAACAGAACTAGTTTTATAAGATTGTTTATAACTTTTTTGTCATTAAAAACACGACATAAGAATTTAAGAGGAACGCCTTTACCAATTACCGGTTAAGCATTTGTAAAATGCTGATAACTTCTAAACAAAGTTTACTGAACGGACAGTTCAACTTCTTACTTTTCACTTTTGAAAACAGAGTTAATGAAAGTTCTTAAATTAATGTTTGTGCTGCTGGTTTTTTCATGCTTAAAAGTGCATGCACAGTATGTAAACATACCCGACACTAATTTCAGAAATTGGATCAAAAGTTTGTCATACAATGCAATTTCAGAAAGCGGTGAATTTGATACCACCAATCGCATTGTAACAAACTTCATGAAAGTAAATCTTGATCCAAACATTAATGACTTAGAAGGTATTCAATATTTTGACAGTCTCCGGATTTTAACAGGTTCAGGAAACAGCAACTTAAAGGCAGCAACAATGCCTCCCTTGCTGGAAGAAATAAGTTTTGAAAATTATTTTATTGATACCTTAAATATTACTGCGCCAGCGTTAAGGAAGTTGATTTGCAGAAATTGCCATATTCAAATTGCAAATATTTTACCTCCATTGGTGATGGATGCTGATCTGTCAGAAAATTTAATTGACACACTCAATATTCTCTCAGCATCTGCTTTACAAAATCTTTATGTTTCACAAAATCAAATCAGATTTATACAAAACCTTCCGCCCACTTTAAATTATATTGACATCAGTTATAATCAACTCACCTCATTAAATAATTTACCATTTTATTTAAAAGCAATAAATGCAAGTGCTAACCAGTTGCAGCAGATTGACTCGTTGAACCAAAGCCTTGAAAGTTTGATAGCGGATGCAAATGCAATTACTGCTGTACCGCAGAATGTTCCTTCAACACTTGCTTGTCTTTCTCTTAATTTTAACAATATTGATTCTGTAATTTCATTACCTGCTTCACTCGATTCTCTATCATTAAAAAATAATAACCTGAGTTTTTTGCAATCGATTAGTGATTCATTAGGATATATTGATATCAGTAATAATCCTGTTTCAATGTTACCTGATTTAAAAAATCTTGTTCAATTGAATTGCAACAACACCAGTATAAGTTGCCTGCCACGTTTGCCTCAATCTTTACAAGTGTTAAATGCCGAAGGATCAGCCATCGTGTGTATTCCAAATCTTCCGCCATTCCTGAAACAAAATCTTCCACTGTGTATTATTCCGTTTTCTTATTCTGAAAATCAATTGCCAGGATCCAGTTGTACAGATGATACATTATCTGTTTTAATACCCGGAGCAAGTTATAGGTGGAATACGGGAGATACCACTGCTTATGTTGACTCAGCCTGCCGTGATATTTACCATTGTGAGATTATCACCAGTGAAAATTGTTTTTATGCTGATGATATTGATTTAACGATTCCTTTAACTGTTTCAAAATGGATTGAATTCGATTGTTATCACTGTTTGAAATATGTAGGATTGAAAGTTGACGGAGGCACACCTCCTTATAATTATTCATGGTCCATATTCAATTCTCCTGCTGCTAATATTACAGGTGCTTATTTACCATATCAGTGTGCAGGTTTTAATAATGATATTGAATATGAGGTGACAGTTACGGATGCGCTTAATGATTCCATTGTAGAAATTATTTACATCGGTCCGTCATTTGATTTGTCTGGTACAGGTGGTTTTTATGACGTTCGAAATCCTACATGTAATAAAGTAAATGATGGTCATATTTACGATGTGGTGGGTTGTCCCAATAATCCATGTATGATAAATCTTTTCTGGCAAAATAATTTGAGTGCAGGATCTTATTCCTATTACGATATTGATTTTTGTAATCCTACCATTAATACCACCGTACTAACCACTACTGATGTTTGCTACACTACGCAAATGGAAAAACCGCAATGTGGATTATGCAATGGAACTATCACGATGCACAGTGATGCGGTTAATTTTTATGGAGTTAATATTTATGATACGCTTGGAAATTTTTATGAATCAGGTCAGCTATGCGCAGAAACAATTTATATATGCGAATTTTATATTGATGACGGGCAGAATATTAACTATATAGAAACAGATACTATCATTTTTCATGACTCATCATGTACCCCTGTTTTTCCAGGTGATGCAAACAATGATGGCATAGCTGATAATCTGGATTTATTGTCCATTGGAATAGCTTATGGTGATAGTGGAATCACAAGAGTTGATACATCTGTTACATGGTCAGCTCATAATGCCGGTGACTGGATCAATAGTTTTGCAAATGCCATCAATCATAAACATGCTGACAGCAATGGTGATGCGGTGATTAATGATGCTGATACAAATGCAATTATTTTGAATTACGCACAAACGCATAACAGGATTGCTCCTGTGCAGTATCTTGCTAATATTCCAACATTGAGCATTGTGTTGCCCGATACTTTATTGCCCGATAATATTTACAATGTACCTCTCACACTGGGCAATGCATTGGATTCAGCTTATGATTTATATGGTTTGGCTTTTTCAATCGGATATGATAATGCATTATTAGAACCCGGTTATATGCAGCTAACCATTGATAGCAGCTGGTTAGGTATTAACGGTTCAGATCAAATCAGCATACAGGTAAATGATACCAATGCAGGAATGCTTGACATTGCAATAACACGGATTGATCACACAAACCGGACAGGGGCGGGTGAACTCGGAATGCTTCAGTTTAAAACAAAATCATTTTTAACAACCAATGAATTATATCTCACAACAATAAATATTACAGGTATCAGCAATAATGAGTCTTATCTTACAATAAACGGTACTGTTGATTCTTCTTTGCTTCAATCTGTTGTTTGCACTATGAGTGTTACAACGAGCGCTTCTAATTCCTGCAACGATTGGTGTGGCGGCTCAGTTCAACTACAGGTAAACGATCCGGCCGGAGGATTACATTACGATTGGAGTAGTTCGGTTTTCGATACCGTACATTGTATTCCCGTATTGCCTGATAGTAACGAAATTACGGGTTTGCCCTCTGGAAATTATCAATGTGTAATTACAGATGCACTCGGCTGTGTTACTACAGCATCGGTAACTGTATTAACTGAAGAGAATAGTTTAGTTGCCAATGCAAATTATCAATATGAGGGATGCACAAGCTGCAATGGATTTATTGATCTTACTGTAACCGGAGGATTCGGTCCTTATCTATATGACTGGAGTAACTCTTTAGCTATCGGAAATAATCCTCATACGGTGGAAGACCTTACGGGATTGTGTTTTTATTTTAATGTCTTTAGTTGTCTGATTACTGATAGTATAGGATGTACACAACAATATTATCAGGAAGGTCCTGATTGTGGGTTTAATTACCAGATTGATGTAACTGACGAAACCTGCCCGGGTAATAGTGACGGAATCATTTCAATTTCAGGGAACAACTGGCCTACTTTCTGTCCTTTTGGTTATCTATTTAATGGAAATGGCGGTATTGTAGATGCAAGTGCACCTGTAGAATTTACAAACCTTGGTGCAGGCACTTATCCTGTCACACTTATTTCACCTAATACATGTGATACAGCATTTGCACAGGTGGTGGTTGAACACCTGCCTGAACCGTCAGTTCAACTTCAGTCGGTTCTTCCGCACTGCGGATTGTGTGACGGAACAACTACTGTATTTGTTGATGGCGATACTACCGGTACATTCACGAATTTCTGGTGGGCTTTGAGTAACAATAATTCAACTACTGAATCAGGCTTATGTGGTGCAACAGATTATGAATATGATTTTGTTGATCTCAACAATTGTTTTTATTCAGGGATAGTGAATTTGAATTGTGACAGCTCAATCATTAATGGTGTCACTGTGCATTCTAACAGTTTGCACGATTTAACCATTATTCCTAATCCAAATAATGGAACATTTATTTTGTGGATGGCAAAGCCTTGTGGTGAACATTCTTCACTCGAAATTTATAACTCCTTAGGAGAATGTGTGATGCATGATAACATTGTTGCAAACAGCAGCCATGTTTCAGTGGATAAAAATAACCTGCCTTCAGGTTTGTATTTATGCCGATTAATTTCCGGGGATAGGGTAGAGCAGGTATGTTTTGTAAAAGAATAGTATCAGGATTATTTAATTGGCTTGTAATTCCATTTCATTTCCAAACCGTGCATCTTCTTTAGTGAGTACCACCCGCCATTGTTTTGCTTTTTCGCCAGTCACTTTTACTTTTTTCAGCATCAGCTTTTGTTCTGAGGGATTACCTGCTTCTTTAAAATAAACCGTTGCTTTATCACCGGCAATTTCTTCACTCGTGATTTCTATTGATGGCGTTTCAGCAGTGGGTTCATTATTTTCTTTGCTGATGCGTTCCAGCACCTGCAGCAGCTTCACGGTTTCTTTTGTGCTGTATTTTTTTGCTTCTTCAAAATCATGTTTTTGAAATGCTTCTAAAAATTCTTTGGCAACAGGTCGTGGAGAATCAGATGAAGTGCAGGCAAACAAAAAGAAGGAAAGAAAAAATAAATTACGTGTAAGCAGATTAAAATTCATTTTTATAAAGAAGCTTGCAATGTGTATTCAAATATAAATTATCAGGTGCAATGTAAGTAAATGTTCCAACAGTTGTTTCCGGAATAAAATGTTTTAAAGGAACAGCTTTACTTAATGTTTTTGCAATCCATTCGCTGCAATACATGGAGGAGTCAGTAGCAAGATCAAAATCTGAATCGAAGGAAATTAATTCGGTTTTAGAAGATGAAATGATACTTTCAAGTTTATATTGTTCTTCTGTTTTTAACTGGTAACGGTAAAAAGCATAAGCAGTACATTTTTCATTTGCGATAAAATCATGGAGGGCTTCTATATGCAAACCGCTGCTTTTATTATCATCAATAAAATGATAAACAAACCATTCATTTTTTATTTTATATAAAAAACCTGCATGGGTAAATTGCTTTTCTTGCAAAGAGCTGTTACGGAAAACAGAGGACAATAATCCTTTGCTGTTTCTTAAAACAAGATCACCATTGTGAAATCTGATATTCTTTAAATTGAGACTGGATGAAGTATGCGCAATGCTTTCGGTAAATTGAAAATAGACAATCAGGTTTACGATAATCGTAATCAGCAGAAATGAGAAATATAATGAATGGGGTTGCTTTCGCATAATAGTTATTTACATTCTCTCAGGTACATCAATTCCTAATAGTAACATCCCGGATTTTATTACACGCGCTGTTTGATGTGATAAGTACAACCTGAATAAGCTCGTTTCAACATGTGCATCATCCACCACGGGATGTTCATGATAAAACTGGTTAAATGTTTTTGCAAGTTCATACACATGATTGGCAATACGTGACGGATTATGCTTTTCCGCAGCTTCGTCCACCATATCGGGGTAACCCAATATAAGTTTTACCAGTTCTTTTTCTTTTGGAACTATGTTGTTATAAGTTACAGGATTAAACTGTGTAAAGTTTTTCAATGAAGGATATTGATTTGCTTTACGCATAACAGAACATATCCGTGCATAGGTATATTGAATAAATGGTCCGGTGTTGCCATTGAAGTCAATTGACTCTGCAGGATTAAATAACATCCGTTTTTCAGGATCCACTTTCAGAATAAAATATTTAAGCGCACCTAAAGCAATAGTTCTGTATAAGGCTTCTGCTTCTGCAGATTCAAAGTCATCAATCTTTCCTAATTCTTTGGTAATACGTTTTGCTTCACTGATCATTTCTGTAATCAAATCATCCGCATCTACAACTGTTCCCTCTCGTGATTTCATTTTGCCACTGGGCAAATCCACCATGCCGTAAGAAAGGTGTACGAGGTTTTCCCAATAGCTCATATTTAATTTCTTTGCAATTGCACGCAACACTTTAAAATGATAGTCCTGTTCGTTGCCCACCACATAAATTAAAGATGAGAAAGGTGATTGTTTGTAACGTTGTTGAACGGTTCCTAAATCCTGTGTGATATAAACGGAAGTACCATCAGCACGCAAAAGCAACTTGTGATCCAAACCTGCATCCGTAAGATCTACCCAAACGGAACCATCCTCTTTTTGATAAAAGATTTCTTTTTGTAAACCTTCATCAATAATTTTTTTGCCAAGCAGATAAGTTTGTGACTCATAGTCCATCTTATCAAATCCGACTCCTATAAGTTTATAACTCTCGGCAAATCCATCATACACCCAACTGTTCATGGTTTGCCACAGTTGAATGGTATCAGGATCGTTTGCTTCCCACTTGCGTAATAATTCCTGTGCTTCTAAAATGGAAGGAGCTTTTTTCTTTGCATCTTCTTCACTCATTCCTTCCTGAGTAAGCTGTGCTATCTCATTACGATACATTTTATCAAACTCTACATAATACTTTCCTACAAAATGATCACCTTTCATAGCGGCACTTTCTGGTGTTGCTCCATTTGCCAGTTTTTTCCATGCAAGCATTGATTTGCAAATGTGAATTCCCCTGTCATTAACGAGACATACTTTAATTACTTTATGTCCGGCAGCTTTTAATATTTCAGAGATGGAATGACCAATCAACACATTACGTACATGACCGAGGTGCAAAGGTTTATTGGTATTGGGAGAAGAATACTCGACCATCACCGGTGCATTCGCCCGTGGATTATCCAGCTTTACTGTACCAAAATTTTCATCACTGCAATCCTCATACAGTACACTTAACCATGCTTTATTATTTATCACAACATTTAAAAATCCTTTTACCACATTGTATTTTGTAACTGCAGCACAATGCTCAGTTAAAAATTCACCTATTTCATTTCCTAAGCTTTCAGGTGATGTAGAAGCAATTTTTGCGAGGTTGAAAAGAACGACTGTTATATCGCCTTCAAAATCTTTTCGTGTTGGTTGTAATGAAATCTGATCCTGGTCAATTTTTAATTTATAACGATTGAGCAGCGCATCGGCTACTCCGTTTTTTATTTCAGTTGAGAACAGCATTAATTTTATTGAAGATTGAAGAATTAAGATTGAAGAATTAGAATGCAGAATTAAGAATTAAGAATTAAGAATTAAGATCAAGAAATCTGGCTAACTACACGTTGTAAAATTTCAAAAGTATTTTCAGCCATCAGGTTTTCTTTATCGAGTGTGGGGTTAACTTCTGCGATTTCAAAACAACACACTTTTTCGTTTTGTATTAAGCGAACGCATAAACTACCAGCTTCTTTCTCTGTAATTCCATTTCTCACCGGTGTTCCTGTTCCTTTTGAAATAGAAGAATCCATACTGTCAACATCAAACGAAACATAAATCAACTGGCAACTATTTAAGTGAGCCAATGCATCACGCGCTATCTTTTCAACGCCATTTCTTTTTACATCATTGGTAGTAAATGTTCTTACTTTATTTTTTTTGATGAGAAACGTTTCTTCCGGCTCCACATCACGGACAGAGATATAAACGAGATCGCTCCAGTTAATTTTAGGAGCAATGCCGCCCAGCTTCTTGAGTTTGTTCCATAAATCAATAGTGTCCTTATCCGGTTTATTCATCCGGTTAGCGATATTGTCTTCGTTTAATACAGCAGAAAGCGGCATTCCGTGTACGTTACCTGTGGGAGTAGTGTAAGGAGAATGGAGATCTGCATGTGCATCAATCCATATCACTCCGAGTCGTTGACGTGGATAAGCCATACGTATTCCGGCAATTGTACCTCCGGCTGTGCTATGATCACCGGCAAGCACCAAAGGAAATTCTTTGGACTTTAAAGTTTCTCCTACGGTTTTTGCAAGGCGCTCATAAATATTCACAATTCCCCGTAACCGCTTTGCATAAGGGCTGCCACCGGATTCAAAAAGGAGATTATTCTCAACTTTAATTTCTACTGAAGGGATTTTATTAAAGAGATTGCTTCCATAGTCCAATGCTGCTATCTTAATAGCATCAGGACCCAGGCTTGCTCCCCGGGTTCCGGCACCAATCTCTGATTTAACTTCTATGATCTTAATTTTTTTCTGCATAATTTGATGTGCTAATATGCTAATTTTTGATGTGCTGCTGTTGAAATAATTAGTGTATTGTTTTAGTGCATCAGCACATTAATCAATCAGTCATCTTACTTACATTTGCGCAAATTTATTAAAGTAACTCACTTACATTAGCTGATATGAAGAACAGATATACTGATTTGATTGAACAAACCTTCGAATTTCCGCAAGAAGGATTTGAAGTTGTTGACAATTGTCTGCAGTTTCATGGTGTGCCGCTGATGGATATTATTGAACAATATGGAACTCCTCTTAAAATTACCTATTTACCAAAGATAAGTTCGCAGATTCAAAAAGCCACGCGTTTATTTAATGTAGCGATGGCTAAAGAAGATTACAAAGGTAATTATTTGTATGCCTATTGCACCAAGAGTTCGCATTTTGAATTTGTTTTAAAGGAAGCTTTGAAGAATGAGATACATCTTGAAACAAGTTCTGCATTTGATATTAATATTATAAAGCAGCTCTATGCTGATGGATTAATCAATAAGGATATTTATATTATTTCAAATGGTTTCAAACGCGATAACTATGTGACCGGGATTGTTGATTTATGGAAGGAAGGTTTTACTAACCTGATACCAATTCTTGACAGCAAGCTGGAACTGGAGCAATACACATCACGTTATAATAAAAAGATACAAGTCGGCATACGCATTGCCGCTGAAGAAGAACCGAATGCTGAGTTTTACACTTCAAGATTAGGAATAAGGTATAACCAGATTATTGATTATTACAAAGAGAATATCAAAGAAAATAAAAATGTTGAGCTGAAGATGCTTCACTTTTTTATTAATACAGGAGTGAAGGATACTGCTTATTACTGGAGTGAATTAAATAAAAATATCAACCTGTATTGTGACCTGAAAAAGCAATGCCCTGAATTGGAGCATCTCGATATCGGGGGAGGTTTCCCCATCCGCACCAAGCTTGATTTCAATTACGATTATCAATACATGGCTGATGAAATTATCCGCCAGATAAAATCAACCTGTGAACAAAAAGAAGTGGATGAGCCGAATATTTTTACAGAGTTCGGAAGTTTTACTGTGGGAGAGAGTGGAGCAGTTCTGTTTAGCGTGGTTGGAAAAAAACAGCAAAATGACAATGAGCTATGGCACATGATTGACAGCAGCTTTATTACTACACTGCCTGACACGTGGGGAATCAAACAACGGTTTATTTTACTTGCCATCAATAACTGGGATCATGAATACCAGCGGGTAAACCTGGGAGGGTTAACCTGCGACAGTGATGATTATTATATTATGGAAAGTGTTCGGAACCGTGTGTTTCTGCCCAAGCCCAACAATGGAGAAACGCAATACCTCGGTTTTTTTCACACGGGGGCTTACCAGGAAAGTTTGGGTGGTTATGGTGGAATTCAGCATTGTTTAATACCTGCACCCAAGCATGTGCTGATTGACCGTGATGAAGATGGCGAATACACTACGCGGCTTTTTGCAAAGGAACAGAGTGCAAAGAATATGATGAAGATACTTGGGTATTAAAAAGCAGGGAGTTACGAGAGTGGAGTAGGGGGATTAATTATTTAGTTGTCTTAGCGTTAATTTGTACACCAAGTTTTTCAAATTCAATATCGTTTGGTTCCCACAATTCTATTTTGTTTCCTTCAATATCCATGATGTGAACAAACTTTCCATAATCAACTGTTTCAATGGTGTCGGTGACGGTCACTCCTTCTTTTTTTAGTTCTTCAACAAGGGCTGTTAAATTTTCAACGCGGTAATTGATCATAAACTCTTTTGCTGAGGGTTCAAAATATTTTGTTGTTTCTTTAAACGGACTCCATTGCGAAAAACCTTTTTTGGTAGAGTCAGCACCTTGATACCATTCAAACACTGCACCGTATTGGTTAGTGTTTAAACCAAGATGCGTCTGATACCATTCTCTTATTTTCTTAGGGTCTTTGCATTTGAAGAAAATGCCTCCAATGCCGGTTGCTCTTTTCATTTTAGTATTATCATTTGTCTTGTAGGTAATGATTGATTTAAAGGCAAAACCAAAACAGAATGATGTTGCAATAACTAATATTAATAATAAGGTCTTTTTCATGTGAATATTTTTCGCTTTTTCTAATCTTTAGGCTCCCACAATTGAATTTTGTTTCCTTCCATGTCTAAAATATGAATGAATTTTCCGTAGTCATAAGTCTCAATTTTATCCAGGATAGTTACGTTTTCTTTTTTTAATTCTTCAACAAGTGCTTCCAGGTTTTCTACTCTGTAGTTTATCATAAAATCTTTAGCTGATGGTTCATAGAGTTTTGCTGTTTCAGTATTTACATTCAATTGTGTAAGACCTTTCTTTTCAGGATCATCAGCTTGCCGCCATTCAAAACTTGCCCCATAAGGACCTGCATCCAAACCAAGATGTTTGTTATACCATTCTTTTATTGCATTAGGATCTTTGCATTTAAAGAAAATGCCTCCAATTCCTGTTACTTTTTTCATTGTATATAAGTTTATTTATTTGTGATTGCTTTAATTTCTACAGCTTAATAAATTTTAATGCTGGCTGTTTATTGTTTTTTAACCGGACAAAGTAAATTCCATCAGCTAAATCTGCAATATCAATTTTTGAAGATGTTGCTGATGCGGTTACCGATATTAGTAAAATTCCGGTTGTGCTGTATATTTCAATCTGTTCCTGCACCGGGATTTTTTTAAATTTAATGGTAATGTTTTCTGATGCCGGATTTGGGTATAGCGTCCAGAATAATTCCTGATCGTTATCGTGAATACCAGTTATTCCGCAATTGAATGCAAAACGATAAGCGGTGGTATCCAAAGGACAGTTAGCTGTTGGATTGATTACCTTACACTCATACGTGCCTCCTGCAGTGATAAACAAAGTGTCTTCATTGGTCATCCATGGTAAAAGCGTATCATTTTTAAACCATAAAATATTTTCTGCACCGGATAAAAAACCATTAATATGCAACACAGCCCATGGCACCGTATCTCCAAGGCAGGGATCGCCAACGGGCCATATGTCGAAGTAATAACCAGACCATTGAGGAGAGTCAGTAAATGCCTGTGACAATTCACTACAACCATTCAATGTAGCATTCACTGAAAATCCCGAATTGGCATACTGAGTATAATTCGCCAGGTATTGATTGGTTTCAGGTATAGGCAATCCATTAGCAATCCATTGATAAGCATCTGCTGGTTGTGTCCAGAGTGTATCAACAAGGCACATCCATGGCTGCGAAGTATAAATAGTGGGTGTATGACTGCAGAATTGAATTACGGTATCTGCAAAGCTGGTATGCAAACCCTGCAGATCACAATTGGTAGTAGTTAATGATACGGTGTATGTTCCGTCAGTCAGATAGGAATGTGGCGAATAGGGTGATGAGGATGTGTCGCCATCTCCAAAATTCCAAAAAGTGGTTTGCTGAACTCCCTGGTTTGGCGCATGAAAAATTATTTCATTAGCACCTGAACCTATCTGATAAACAATTTTAGCTATTGGTGGTTTTTTATAATCCCATAATTGTAAACTATCAAACACCTGGGTTTTTGCGGCATTTCTTATGATGGAAGCATCCGTTGCATTGAGTGCAGAATTAAACGTAATGAAGGTTGGATCTTTTTTAAAAAGCATTGCATAAAAGCAACAGGCAGCAGCATAAGATCCTGCCAGGGATGGGTGACTTTCGTCAGCCTGATATAAATCAATACCCGGATAATTTTGCCTGAGATATTTCCACACTACTGACACAGGAGATACTTCACCATTAATATTTGATGTGAGATTTAAATAATGGTTTCTGAGTGTAGTGTCCATACCCTGATAGGTACACATGACAGGGAAATTCGGACAGTTAGCTGCATCCCCGTTTTTCCGACCCCAGGTCATATAAGGCATGGTGACTGCACAGGGATTATATTGTTTTATGAGGTTATATAAAGCCGAAGCACCTGTAAAAAATTGCGTGGTTGCCATAATGGGCTCCTGGCTTTGACCCTGCATAACTACGTAATCCCATCCACCGGTCATTATTTTATTTTGACTAATAGCATCAGCGCTATGATCAATTAACTGATAACCTCCGGGAGCATAACTATCAAAAACTAAAGTATCACCGGCTGACAATGCAACATCATGTATAAGTTGAGGTAAATTATTTACACTTGTGTAACTGTTGCCAAGGAAGAGGACATTATAACTGAGTTGAGCTTTTAAGGGATTCGCTGTTAGACAGAATAACGAAACGAAAGCGAAAAGAAAATATTTTTTTTTGATGATGACTAAAGGTTTTCGCATTTGAATGTTTCTACGAAATTATTAAGTATTTGAATTACCGGCAACTTGCTGTAAGGTTAGAAAATTTATAAACCTGTCAGGAGAATACGTGCGAGTTTTAGCACTAAACTTCATTTGGAGAACTGAAGTCGGAAACCAATGTTGAATACGTACGTAGCTTCAATCAGAAGTTTCGGATTTGCAATGCCCTCAATTAGAATATGCGATAAATCTAAAATTCTCTCTTAGTGTGTCTGCCAATTCTTCAAAGAGAAAAGGAGAGTCACCTAAATCATGAATGATAAGTGGTTGGCCAGAACCTCCCAAGTCCAGATAATGTTTCTTCTTACAATTGCTTTTGTTTTAAAGTTTGCTGGCATGAAAGATTAAAAAGTAAACACATACAAGAGTGACTAAGGTTTTAATCTTTTCTTGTATAATCAACATGCTGTTTATATTAATTTAATATACTCCAAACTCAGTAGTTACAATATTCTTGATGACGAAATTTTAATGTCAGCATATTTCCAGGCTTGTTCAAAACGCAATTTTGTTTTATCGTAATTCACTTTGTCGTGAAGTTTTTTGTATGCATTCATTAGTCCTTTTAATGCCCAGCCATTTTCACGGTAGGTCTTTAAATCTTCATCATAAACTTTTATTGCTTCATGAAATTTTCCTGCCTCAATTAAAACTGCACCCAAATGATGGCGAACAGAAAAAAACCAATCGGGTGGCTCATCATAATTCAAGGCATCTTCATTTGCAACTGCTTCCTGCAAATGAGTAATTGCAACAGCATATTTTTTTTCTTTCGCATTAATTTCTCCGTCCAGCGTTTTTGATGCAATCACACATATATCATACACGCTGTTAATGCCCCAAATGGTTAAATCCTCTAGTGTAGTATCAGTCATGATAGTTTTCATTTCTGCAAGCTGTTTCTTGGCATCCGGAATTTTATTTTGAGAAAGCATTGCCATGCCTTGTGCATAATGCCAAATCACGGTTGGATATTTTAAATCTTTTTCTGGTGCAGATGAATGAAGAATATCGTTCCATAAACTAAGCTTTACTTCTACAAACCAAGGGATAGAATAATAATGTTGCAGCGTTGCCCAAGCAGGGTCACGCAATAATTTTTTATGTGCATGGTTAGCAGTTGCATTAGCTCCCTCCATAGCAACTTTACTTTCACCGCAAAGGGTGGCACAAGCTGAAATGAAATGGTAATTATGCGGATAATAAGCAAGCGGATATACTCCCTGTGCATGACAAGCTTCCACATACAAACTGTCAACCAACACCGCTTTTTGATTGGCAACAACACCATCGTGATATTTCCCTATTCGTATATAAGTATGTGAAGGCATGTGAACAAGATGACCTGCACCTGGAACTAAATCACGAAGCAGGTCGGCACTCGCCAAAGCTGTTTCAGCATGTTGCGACATTTCTGTTGCATGTATATAAAAATGATTTGCTCCAGCATGGTGTGGTTGCATCTGTAAACATTTTTCAAGCATAGATAAAATCTCAGGTGTCCATGGTTGAATAGAGCCATCTTTTTTATAAAGATTCCAGGGATGTAAATCCATCAGGGATTCAACAAAAAGAGTAACAACAGTTACATCATCAGAATACTTCTTGTAAACTTTTCGCATTGCACCTGCATACAATGAATCAAGCACAGAACGGGCAATAGTGGTATCGTTGGTATAGCGATGTGTTAATGCTTCAATCAAATCTTTTTCTTTCGGTGTGCAAGTGGAAGAAAACAATTTGGCTTTTTGCACTGCATCAAAAGCCCTTTGAAAATTATCATACTCCATTCCCGCGTTGTAATTCGGTCCTAACACATAAGCAAATCCCCACCAGCACATGGCACAGGTTGAGTCCTGTCTTGCCGCTTCAAAAAACGAACGCCCGGCTTCGGCATGATTAAAAGCGAAAGACAACATCATGCCCTGGTCAAAATATTGCTGTGCTTCGGCATTCGTTGTCGAAATGGAAAAATGCATTCCATCTAATCCGCTAAACAGAGGTGCTTTTTTTTCAGAAGAATACCATGTCTTATCCAATACTTCAGGTACACAACAACCATATTGTGTTGAGATGAAATCGGCTTTAGTTGATGCCGTTTTATTTTCTGTTTGATGATTGCATGAGAAAAAAATAATTGTAAACCAAAGTAAGTATTGAAGATGCCTCATAATGTTATTTTTTATTTGTCTTGCGATGGCTTGATAAGTTGAATACCAGAATTAATCGTTATTAATTTATCCCATATAAATAAACATTGCTTCCTGATCCTGTTATTAAATAAGAACGATTATCCTGTTGTGAATTCATCAGATCAAAAGCAGTGGAACCACTAACGGGGAAACCATTCATCACTGCACCGTTTTTTTCTATTAAATAAATGTTTCCTGCTTCGGCACTGTACATTCCTATCCTGGTTTTTCCATCTATCAATGTAAATGCATCTAACCACGCTGACATTTTCTCAGTGAATGATTGCCTGGTAATGGTTAAATTATCGCTGGTTAAAATTTTTAATGATTGATCATTGAGTAAAACAAAATCATTTTCCTGGTCAGCATTGGCATCCAGCGGAAGCCACGCTAACGGTGCACCGGTTTGTTCGGTTGTTAATATTGGTGTAATGGAATTTTCTTTTAGTAGCATGATTGCTCCTGATGTATCCATCATCATTAATTGAAAAACATTATCTTCTTTGCTAACGCGATAGAACAGTGTGCCGGGTTTTTTAGGTACGGTCATTCCACGTATTTGATATTGCCCCATTTTATTCAACGCATAAAAATTAAAATCCTCATCAGTGAAAACTAAATAATCCTGCTCACCAAAACGGAAATACTGCAATGAATCAATAACTGACTTTTGTGTTTTATTGAAATACCAGCCGCCTAAAGATTTTCCGTTTAACAACCAACCATATAAACTCATGTTGCCACAGGCGAGGAAAATCCGGTAATCACCATTGCCATAATAATCAACCAATGATACACTGTTGGTTGCCATCATGGGTAAACGGATGGGATAACCCGGACAGTTGTTACCTGCTGCATCAATCATGTAAATAAATGAGCGCGTGTTGAACACATAACATTTCTGTCCGCTTTTATAAGGATCAACAGGATAATACGCACTCAGCACTTTGGTATCCAGCTTCTTTTTCCACTGGATGTTACCGCTGTTATCAATTTTGTACAAAGTATTATTATCATCCTGAACCAACGCCTGGATATTGTGAGTGGAATCCGCAATAAACTGCGGAGCAGTAGTTACCGTAGTATCCAATGCACAGCTCCATAACTGGTGCACTCCTTTGGTGTCTTCTGATTTGTAATGAAAGTAAGCATCTGTTTTAAATGAATTGGTTTGCGCTGTTGCGGATAACATTAATGCATCACAATGGCTCCATATTTTTTTATATTGATCAATAGCGGCAATTGTATTCTTTGAAGCAATAGAACGCAGGAGATAGGTAGAGGCACTGATATTGGAATAAAAGCAAAAATTAGAGGGCGAAGGAATACGATTCAACAAAGCATTAAACGGGGCATCGTTGACAGCCATATTGCCTGTTGCATCATCATTGATCAATGAACGCAATGCAGAAGGTTGATTGGCAACTATGATGTAGCCTTCCATATCAGTATAATAAAAACGGTTGATGCGATTAAACAACCCTCCGAACATAGCAGGTAATAATCCCGGTAAATCAAGGTAACGTATTACATGACCATTGTATCGCTCTTCGTTTTGCTGGCGGTTGCCACTTGCTGCATTTGCTTTTTCTGCAAGACGGCTTAATGCAGCCAATGCTTTGGATATTTCGGTGGCTTTGAAAACGGCATAGCATGTATTGTCATAATTGGTGCTGACAGGTTCAGTTACCAGCAATGCGTATTCGTTACCCAACCAATATTTCCATTGGGCATCCACACTGATATGCAGGGATTGATCCATCTGCCTGATACGCTCCGAAGTGGTAGCGTACATTTTATTCATGGTAAAATAATTTCTTAATGCAGGCAGGTATTTATTCCAGTCACTCACGCCAAACCAAATGAGCGCGGCTGTTTTAGTAGGAAGTATTTTCTTCAATGAAAAAGAAACCGGTTGTTGCGATTGCAATGTATGTACATAATCTGACGAATCGCTGTAGGTGCTTCCGGTGAGACTAATTTCGTTTTCATTTACACTTGTTTTCAGGTAGGTATAATTTGCAAAAGCTCCAACACGATTGATCCTGTCTTTTCGCGAAGCATCTAAAAAAGTGCTCAGCCACGCAGGGAGTTGCCTGTAATTAATCCACATTGCCAGATCGTTTGGTTTCTGCACTGGCATTGCTGTAGCAAGGTTGGTAAGCTTATAACCTGAACGTTGCTGTCGGATGGCATCTTCTACAAGAAACGGACTGAAGCTGCCGGCAAATACGCCATGTATAACTGCATAACTGAACATTCCGTAACCGGTATTAAGTTCACGTATGTCAGTGCCGTTATAATTTCTTGATGAAGCATTTTCGCTTGACATTAACCGCATCCAGGCATCAGACTGGGTAGCTGTTATATTTTCTGAAAGAAATAACAGATCAAATTCAATAGCACCTGTTACATGAAATGAAAGGAACAGTTCGTGGCTATTTATTGCTTCACGCAAAGTGGTATTTGTGGTGGTTGCAGAGTCAAAAAAAGAAAGTTGCCTGGTGGCTTTTTCAAAAGTGGGAGCTGAGCGGAGATCTTTCCAATAGGTGCTTCTGGTGAGCTGTCTTATGGATGTGGATGCTTGTTTACATGATACGATGAATGCAGCGTTGTTAGGAATGCAATCAAATGCATTGGCACTTTTGGCACTGTACTGCTGGTAATAAATAATACCCGCTGCAACAGCGATGATAATAAATACAGAAATAAGTGAGGAACTTACAACCCGCTTCATTCAATAGGATTGTTTGTAAAACTAATTGATAGACAAGCCTTATAACGGGGAGAAGGATGTAGTTATCTACAAAGCAATGTTAATTCGCTTTCTTACCCTTTCAAGGTTTTAAAACCCTTGAAGGGGTGCTTCAAACTCCAGTTCAACCTGTGGATCACACAATGAAAAACTTTTACGATGATAGGGTGTTATTCCATGTCGTTGTATAGCATCTCGATGCATGGCGGTTGCATAAGCTTTATTATGGTCCCAACCATAATCCGGAAACTGAGTATGCAACTGTTGCATGAATTCATCACGATGTGTTTTGGCAAGTATGCTGGCTGCAGCAATGCTTAAATATTTTCCATCACCTTCCACAATACAGCAATGCGGTATCTCACCAAAAGGTTTAAAACGGTTGCCGTCAATAATCAAATGCTGGGGAGATAAAGGAAGCTGTTCAATAGCGCGGTGCATGGCAAGATAAGTTGCATTTAAAATATTGATCCGGTCAATCTCTTCATGATCTGCGAAAGCAACTTTCCATGCAATGGCATCACGTTGAATAAGGGGGCGAAGCTCTTCCCTTACTTCACGTGTTAATTGTTTCGAATCATTTAAAAGCTTAAACCATTTCAATCTTTTGGGAGGCAGAATAACAGCTGCTGCTGTAACAGGTCCGGCTAAACAACCACGTCCGGCTTCGTCCACACCGGCTTCAATAAAAGTTTTGTGATAAGAGAGACGAAGCATGTGCGTGATTTGACGGGATAAAAATAAGCAGCACGATGCAGTTAAAGTTACAGTGTTGAAAAAAAAGGCAAAACTGCAAAAGGCAAACTGCAAGATGCAAAAGGCAAACTACAAAAGGCAAAACTTCAAAAGGTAAACTGCAAATGGCAAAAGGCAAACTGCTACTGCTACTGCCACTGGACTGTCAACTGTCAATTGTCAACTGCCAACTGTCAACTGTCAACTGTCAACTGTCAACTGTCAACTCTCAACTCTCAATTGTCAACTGTCAACTGTCAACTGCCTCCTTCCACCTGAACACAACCACACTGCCTACTTTCTTCTATTTTTACCCCTCTGTTATGCAAAAAAAGTTTGTAACAAATCTTGCTTTTCTATTGTTCCTTAACCTGCTTATTAAGCCATTCTGGATTTTAGGAATTGATCGTGCTATACAAAATACAGTTGGAGCTTTCAGTTATGGAACGTATGCCGCGCTTTTTAACTTTTCATTTCTCTTTAATATTCTCCTCGATTTAGGAATTACCAATTACAATAACCGCAACATTGCAAGACACAGCCATCTTCTGCAAAAGCATTTGAGTGGAATTATTGTGCTGCGTTTACTGCTTGCGGTGTTTTTCTTTTGTATCAGTTTCACCACCGGCTGGTTTTTAGGATACAGTGCTTACCAGCTTTCGCTGCTCTGTGTTTTATTATTGAACCAGGGGCTTATCTCTTTTATTCTTTATCTGCGTTCCAACATTGCAGGGTTGCAGCTTTTTAAAACAGATAGTATGATTTCGGTTTTGGACCGGCTCATTATGATTGTGATCTGCGCTGTATTATTATGGGGGCATGTGATTAATGAACCTTTTAAAATTGAATGGTTTGTGTGGGCACAAACAACAGCTTATCTAATCACCATCCTAATAACTTTTTTAATTGTAAGCAGCAAAGCCAACCTCAGCAAGTTATCATGGAATCCGCATTTTTATATTGTTATCCTCAGAAAAAGCCTTCCGTTTGCAGTGCTTATCCTGCTCATGACTTTTTATAACCGTATTGATTCAGTAATGCTTGAACGATTATTGCCCGATGGTGCTGAACAAGCCGGAATTTATGCACAGGCTTACCGGCTATTAGATGCTGCCAACATGATTGCTTTTCTTTTCTCAGGATTACTGTTGCCCATGTTTTCGCACATGATAAAACATAAGCAACCGCTTGAAGATCTTGTGGAGCTTGCCACTTCATTTATTGCAGTGCCAGCCATCATCGTTATCTCTTTCTCCGTTTTCTTTAGCAATGAATTAATGGGCTTGCTTTATCATGCGCATGTGGATGAGTCAGCACAGGTGTATGCCATCATCATGAGCTGTTTTCTTGCCATCTCCTCTGTTTATATTTTCGGTACGTTGCTAACGGCAAATGGAAATTTAAAACAATTGAATTATGTTGCCTTTGCAGGGATGATTATGAATATCGCACTCAACTTTTATTTGATACCCAAATACAAAGCCCTTGGTGCTGCAATTGCAAGCTTACTCACACAATATATTTTAGCAGGAGCACAGATATGGCTGGCGCATGGTATTTTCAAATTCCATTATAAGTGGTGGTTGTTTATACGTTATGCCGTTTTTTTTGTACTGAGTTTTGTGTTGTTTGCTTATGTACATAGTTACACCGGGCACTGGTTAATAAAATCCGGTATTGCAATGGTAATATGTGTGGGCTTTGCGCTGATATTAAAACTGATAAAGCCCATTGCACTTGTCAGGTTGATTCGAAGTGAGGAGAAATAGTAGTTGGTTGTTGAGTTGTATGGAACAACACTCAACAACTCAACAACCTAACAACTTAATGACTTAATAACTTCTTTACTGTTCTTAAAATTATTTTGATATCAGTATAAAAACTTTGCTCACGGATATATTTTAAGTTTAGCTGAAGCTTGGCAGGCATTATCTCCTCTATGTATTTTTTTTCAGGATCATTGGAATGAGATAACAATTCATTTTCATTCGAATAATCAATTGACGCATAATCTGTAATTCCCGGTTTAACGCTTAACACCTTCATTTGTTCAGCATTGTATAATGAAACGTACTTACGTACTTCCGGTCTTGGCCCCACTAAACTCATATTGCCGATCAACACGTTAATAAGTTGTGGTAATTCATCCAGCTTGTATTTACGCAGATTATAACCCGTGCGTGTAATACGCGGATCACGACCACCTATGGTAAGCAATCCTTTTTTATCTGCATCTGTAAACATTGTCCTGAATTTATAAATGGCAAAGTCAGTATTATTTCTACCCACGCGTTGCTGCAGAAAAAATACAGGTCCTTTGCTGTCAAACTTTATCAGGATGGCTATTAATATAAAAACAGGTGAGAGAATGATTAAAAAAACAGAAGCAATTAAAAGATCAAACAATCGCTTCAACATACATTACGCTTTTTGCATCAGCACTTCTTCAACTGATTGCTCTACTGCACTTACCACCATTTCAATTTGTTCATCAGTAAGATCATAAAATACCGGCAATGAAATTTCACGCGAATAATTATCGTAAGTAACCGGAAAATCTTTTATATCATAACCATTATTTTTATAAAAGCTTAATAATGGTAATGGAATGAAATGCACATTTACTGATACATCTTTATTAAAAATGGATTGTATGATTGCATCACGTTGTTGTTCGTTAATATTTTTTATCCGTAAAGGATATAGATGATAGGATGAAAAAATTTTTCCGTCTTCACTTTGTTGCAAGGGTAATTCAGCCCATTGATGTTTGCCAAGTAATTGCGAGTATCGTTGGCAAATATGTTTGCGCTTAATTAAAGTTTCATTATCATATCGTGCAAGTTCAACCAAACCCAGGGCAGCCTGCAAGTCAGTCATGTTACATTTAAAACCTGCTTCAATCACATCATACTTCCAGTTACCTTTTTGCATTTTGGCAAGCGCATCTTTATTCTGACCGTGCAGTGTAAGAATACACAGGTAACGGTAAATTTCTTCATTGTCAAAAGGCAAAGGAAGATTAAGTGAAACACAACCGCCTTCAGCGGTGCTAAGATTTTTTACTGCATGAAACGAAAAAGAAGAAGCATCAGCACAAACCCCTGTTTTCTTTTGCTGGTACATTGCACCCAGCGAGTGAGCAGAATCACTCAGCACAAAAATTCTTCCGAGTTGTTTTTGTATTTCATTGGCAGGTTTGAACAATTGTTTGACATCATTGCGTTTAACCACCGACATGATTGCTTCATAATTGCATGGATAACCACCAAAGTCAACAGGCATGATAACTTTCGTTTTAGCAGTGATTGCTTTTTCGATTGCTTCAACACTGATATTAAAATCTTTTCCTGTGTCCACAATAACAGGTCGTGCTCCGCAATGAACAACAACATTCGCAGTTGCTGTATAAGTATAAGCTGGAACAATTACCTCGTCACCTTCTTTTACACCAAACCATCTCAGCATAATTTCCATTGCTGCAGTGGCGGAATTAACGCATAAAGTAGCTGCATTGCCATTGTAGGCACTCAAATTTTTTTCGAATTGTTTTGTTCGCGGACCGGTTGTAATCCATCCGCTTTTTAAAGCCGCTACAACTTCATTAATTAGTAAGTCATCAATTCTGGGAGGTGAAAACGGGATCATATTTTTTATTTAGAGATTTAGAGATTTAGGATTTGTGATTTTGAATTTAGAATAGTAATTTAAATCCTTACATCCTGAATCCGTACATTTAAAAATCACTTTATTTTTCCATCAATGTTTTTCTTCTTCGTTTCTTCGTTGATATAAAAGCTCATGCTTGCATAATAAGCCCTTGCCTTTTTAAGTAATTCATTCAGTTTTTCGTTTGGTGATTGTATCCGTTCCAACTCCACTGAATTATTTTTCCAGTAATAAAATCTGTTGTCGGGATCAAACTTTACAGCGCCATCATCATTGATTGCAATAAAATCTCCTGTATTCACAGCATAATAATCATTGTGTTTCAAACTGCTGTCAAATAAATTTAATCCTCCGTTAAAATATTTTGCATCTGATAACGCTAAATTATAAATAGTGGGAAAAATATCTTTATGAGAAGCCCACAGCGATGTATCAACCCTTGCATGCTCTAAATATTTTTCTGGAATGTACATTATCAAAGGAACACCAATGCGGTGTGCCCATTCTTCTTCTTTAAAATCAAACAACATTAAATTATTATGATCACCTGTTGCAATCACAATTGTATTATCAGCAAATGGAGATGCTTTTATTTTGTCAATAAATCTTCCAAGGCAATCATTGGAGTATTGATAATTGGTAAGATTTTTCTTAGCGAGATTTTCATCTACCTTCAATGGTTTTGGCAAGGATACAGGAATATTAACCGGAAAAGGTTTGTAATGTGATGGCAATGTAAATGGCGTGTGATTGGTAGTGGTTAATGCATAAACAAATTGTGGCTGTTTATTATTTTCATTTAATTTAAGGAAGATATAATCAAAAAGATATTCATCAAACACACCCCATTCACATTCTGTAGCTCCAGTAATCTTAGCTTTTACATTTTGATTGCTCTCTACATTTTTAAAATATTGAAAAGGAATAAACTCGTTGATATTTCTCCATCCTAATTTACCTCCTGTTATAAATGTGGTGTTGTATCCCGCTTCCGCAAATGGTTTCGCTACCGAAGAATGATAAGTCTGATAACGGAATTTGGATTGGGCAAGTGAAGTAACCGGAGTGTTCACCATTGTGCCTTCAAGACTTACAATTGTTCCGTTACCTGAAGAAACAAAATGACGGAACACAATGTCATCATTAAAATGTTTTTCTAACGTTCCTAATAAATTACAATCCTTGCTGTGAAGATTAAGATTGTAATTACTCATGCTCTCCATTAAAAAGAAAATAACATTAGGCGGATGTTGTTGTGCATATTCATTGAATGGTGTTTTACTAAAGAGTGCATCAAATCCATTTGAAGTATCAGCATGCGTATAATCACTAATCGCATTTTCAGGATTGTTGTATCCCATTTTTTTAACTAACTCTTTGTTGCCCTCAACACTTGATTGTGAATGTCGAAACATGAATGCTTCTTTTAACGCGAAGGGAGCATTGACGGGTAATAAATTTATCGTACTGTTTTCTGAAACTGTTGAATCATCAATCTGCAGCGGAAATGTACCCAATGAACCACGCATTCCGAGGAAAAAAAATCCAAATGTTAAAACAACAGTAATAATCGCATTCTTTTTATTAAGTTTTAAAAACGAAGGCAATTCACTTTGGTGAAATCTTTTTGCCAATTTGTAAATAATAAAAATCATCAGTACAATAAAAATTATTGCACGCACTAAAGGGTAATCGCTCCAGACTGATTTCATTACTGCTTCTGTATCATCTTCAAAAAAACCAAACACCAGCATGTTAAGGTGTGACTGGAAATAAGTGTAGTAAAAAATATCTATTACTGACAAGAGCAAATATGCCGACAATAAAAAAGTGTTTAACACAGGTAAAAAATGATGTAGGAATTTTTGATAGCTGACAGAACGAAAAATAAAAATTAAAAGACAAAACAATAATGAAGGAGCTAATGCATACATCATCACCATGGTATCGAAACGGAATCCTGTAATAAATGCTTTTGCAAGATCATATTTTAATGTTGATAGAGAAGGCAAATCAGAAAGGCGAAAAAGAAAAACAACGCGGTAAGTAAAAAGTAATATCAACCCGAAAACATAAATCCTGAATAATGCCCAAAGTTGCTTGATAAAAAAATTAAGTGAGCTCATGTTTTGGATTGCTTATACTTTGCTTGTAAAACAAAACACTGAAGAATGCATAAAATATAATTCCGTTTTGGCGTTCGAGAATGGATTCTGTGATTGCATTAAGAATGATAATTACCAGGAAACAGATGTATATCCAGTTTCGCTGCTGAATTGCAAGCCGCAAAGGTAAGAGTAAGCAGCACATCAGCAGTGTAATTCCAACACCTCCGAGTATAACCGCTGTATGTAAATATTGGTTATGAGGACTGAAACGGTTCTCAACACCATATTGAAAATTGTTTGCCTGATATTGTTTTACTAACTCTTCTTTAATATCACCCGTTCCCACACCAATTAGCCAATTTCGTTTTATAACTGCTGTTGCACTTTTCCAGAATTCAATGCGTGATTGCGTACTGTTGTAAGCAGGTGTATCCGCTGTGGCAGGTTCAACAGGTTTTGTATCCTGATTATTTTGAATCACATCTTCCACCTGTGAATAACGGTTGTAAAGTTGTGTTATTTTAAAATTTAACAATGCTACTCCCATCAATGAAATTATCAGTATCGCAATCCCTTTTTTGTATTGTATGATTTGAATAATGGAATAAAATAAAACAGTGATTAAGCTGGTGGCAATGGCAGTGCGTGCGGAAAGTAAAAGTATATTCAGTACTATAAAAATCATTGCTGTAATTAGCCAGGTTTTTTTAATTGTTGTAAAAATGTTCCAGTGTTTAATCGCATCTTCCAGTAAAAATAACAATGCAAGATTCAGATAAATGGTGAAATAAGTAACATGCAACAGCGATGAATAAAATTTGTAGAAAAAAACTGTTTGATCATTTGTGTGAACATAATTTATGATGGCAGTGATAAGGCAATAAGTGCAGGCGATAATGTTTCCCGCTACAAAAGCTTGTTTTATTTTATTAATAACTTTTTCTGTTACGAATGTGGTTCCTAAAACAAGAGGAAAAATTAAAAAGCTTAGTTTGGTTTCAATGTCTTTCCATCCGTATTGCAAATCATCAGACCAAAGTAATCCAACCAGATGCAAAACGAAGAAACCAATCAATAAAAAAATAAAAGGAGCATTTTTGAAAGTGATATCAATTGACAAATATTTTTTTTGACCTATCCATGCAATCACTAATACGATGATTGCAAATATGGATACCTGCTGATAAAATGGCAATGTAAATGCTATAAGCACAAGTATTGCTGTTGTTATATTTTGTTTGTTTAGCGTGTTCAGCATTTTATTATTGCAATGGTATGAGTGCGGAGAAAGGGAAACAATTTATTTATAATGGGATATAATTTTCCTACTCTGCGTCCGATAGGAGGAGCGAGTGTGACAGAAAAAAAATCAAAGCTTTTACATCCGCTGAACAATCTAAAAATTTCTTTTTTACTTACTCCTTTCACATCTTTATTACCGGGATTATCATAAATGAAATCATACCATAAAATAATTCCATCTTTCGTTATTAAAGCTTTCATTTTATTTGCAAGCTTTTGTTTGAATGCTGTATCAAGAATTGAAGTAAACACCGTGGATTGAAAGACAATATCAAATTTCATTGAGGTATTAATACCAATTGCATCTCCTTCAAAAATGTGAATGTCAGGATGATTGATTTTAAGCGATGCAACTCTGTCAGGGAGAAGTTCATTTGCATAAATATTGTGAGGAAGAATACCCATCTTTTTAAAAAAGCGGATATTGTTTCCCGTTCCTGCACCAATCTCCAGTACTTTGATATTTTTTATTTCAGGAAATGTTTTTTTTATTTCCTGTTCAAATATTTGTTCTCTCTCCTGTTCAATAAAAGAGTTGAACAAACGGGATGATGATGTGGTGACCGGAAGATTTTTTTTTCTTCTTTCATAGCGCTCAGCAATTTTTTCTAACTCATTCATCACATTACTTGTTGGAAAATATTTTCGATAATCCAATAATAAATCCCAAACCATAGCTTATATGTAATACCGGATAAATAATAAGGCAGTTAAATTTTTCTTTCAATGATAAATTATTATTGATACTAAAATACATGCTTAATGATAGATAGAGCAGGAGTGGAAGTAGTGCAATTTCAATTCCTGTTATTAGTAATGGAAATAATGATAGGATGTAAAAAACTAACGCTGCAGGTATCAAATGTCTTAGCTTCATTTCACTTTTCACTTTTTTTAATACCAAAGGTTTGTATAATCCATATTGAAAATACTGGATGAATAATTTTTTAACATTTGATCTTGGATAATAGATTGAACGGATTTCAGGATTGAGATAAATTTTTTTTCCTTTACTTTTTGCTCGGTAGTGAAACTCATCATCCTGGTTACGTTTCATCCGTACATCAAACAAGCCAACATCATAAAATAATTCGCGTTTCCATGCACCCAGATAAACACTGTCAACATAACCTTTTGCATTCTCGTCATGAAAACTGCTATCACCAACACCCATTTTTGTGGAAGTGCAATAAGCCACTGATTTTTGAAAAGTAGTTTTTCCTTCAGCTCGCATAGGTCCGCCTGTGATGTCAGCATCGGTATTTTCAAAGGTCTCAACAATTTTTGAGATGTAATCAACAGCATAATAAGAATGAGCATCTAATCTCACAATAATTTCTCCCTTGCATTTTGAAATTGCAAGATTCAATGCGTAAGGAACTGTTTGGTTTGGATTATTGAGCAGAATAAAATTTTTATGACTTATTGAAAACGCATTTACGATTTCAGCGGTTTTATCTGTTGAATTGCCATCAACAATAAAAATTTCCATCAACTCCTGCTGATAGTTTTGTTTCAGTATATTATTTAAAACCGTTTCAATAAATCTTTCCTCATTCCGGCAGGGAATTATGATTGAAACAATTAGTAATTGATTTTTCATCAGTTGAAAAAAGTATTAATCAAATAATCAATTGACTGTTTCATAAATTTAATATGCAATGGCTTTTTAAATGTTCCGGTAGTGCTGTGTTCATGATGCAGAATCTGAATATTGGGATCATAAACGACCTTCATTGAATTTATCCTTGCAATTTCTCCAATAAAAATTTCTTCTCCATATAGGAATGAACCATAGTTAAAATTACCTCGTTTGCTAAAGAAGGTTTGATTAAAAATCATAAATGAACCATGTATAGTATATACTTCCTGCTTTTTATTTTCTGTATTGGCATTGAGTTGTTTTGTTAAAAATGTTTTTATAATTGATGCAGATTGATATAATAAATAAAAAGGATAGAAACTAAAAATCACTCTCAGCAATTTAAGTTTGCGAAGTGCAATTCTGTGCTTATAATATGGATTTTGATCTAACTTGTTTTTTGAAGAGATAATAGATGGACCAATAACATCTGCATTTTCATTTATCACTGAACTAAAAAAATCTTTAGATTTAAATTCAATATCTGTATTGCAAAGAATCACAAAGTCCGGCAATTGAGAATGCTGATTAATCCAGGAATTGAAAGCTAAAGCAGCTCCTCCGAAATAGCCATGATTTTTATCTGAATGTATTACACTTGCATGCGTGTTACTATCTGTAATATGCTCGAGCACTTTCAGATTTTTCGATCCATTGTTCACAATTAAAATCTGATAATCATTAATCGATTGCTTTGATAAATGCGTAACAAAATCACCGACTTCCGTTTCATTATAATAGTTGATCACGATAAAAAGAATCTTCGGTGTTCCCAATCAGTATTTTCCTTTTTTGAATTCTGTAAATGTATAACGATAAGCTTTTTCTTTTTCCAAAAATTCTTTTGAGCCAAACAAACTCAGAAACTTAAAAATAAATATTCGTGATAAAATATGAGCGAGCCTAAAATATTTGACTAACCAAAATGAAAAATGCGAATGGTTTTTTTTAAAAAAAGTGATCTTGGACAATGTTTGATTGCTGATCATAACATTGAGATTTTTTTTTCCGCTCACACTTCCATGATGAATAATTGCAGTGTACGGATAATAAATCACTTTTAAACCTTTCTTAAAAGCACGGTAACAAAATTCCATGTCTTCTGTCCAGAATAAATCTTCATCCAACATTCCAATATTTTCAATAACATTTTTATGCATCATAATAGCAGCTCCTGAAAGCGCTTCAACACTTATAGGATTACTGATGGGTTTATTAAGATATGATTTTCGTTTTTTATAAAAATGATGCAGATAAAATGTCTCAGCAATAATTTCTGTAACTGTCACAAATTGCTGTATCGAATACTGAATACTTAAATCAGTGTTTAATAATTTGGGAGCAACCAGATGCACATCATTGTTTGCTTTTAAATATTGCAGTAATTCATTTATGGCATCGCTTTGTAATTCAGTATCCGGATTTAAAAGAAAAATATAATCTCCTTTTGCAACTGTTATTCCCTGGTTATTTGCTTTCGGGAAACCGGCATTGTATTTGTTTTCAATGATGACTGTGTCTGGAAAATCTTTTTTAACAGCTTCAATACTTCCGTCAGTAGAATTATTATCAACTAAAATTATTTCAAAAGATGCTTTGCAAAAACGGTAAATGGAACTGATGCATTTAAGCAATAGCTCTTTCACATTATAATTTACAATAATGATGCTAACTTCAGGTTGTAACTTATCCATTCTGAAAAAGTTTACGTAACACTCTGAAAATTTTTATCACAAGATAAACCGGCAGCAATAAAATACATATCACTGGTAAAATAAATTTATAGATCTTATAGTAATGACGTGGCTTATAGGAAGAATTGATAATGAAATTTATGGCGAGGTCAGTATATTCTTCCACCATTCTTAAAAACAAATGAATACGGTCTTTGAAATTCAGTTTGTTGTTACTGAACTGTTTTTCAGCGATTGGCAAAAAATAACTTTGCATACCTTTTTTATCATAGCTGAAACTTTTTTCGTGTGCACGAACTAACACTAGTGATTGCGGAGCATCCACATATTGAAAAATAAAATCATTGATTGCCCAGCGCTGAAATAATTCCCAGTCTTCAAGCTTCAGAAGTTTCGTATCAAACAATCCCGCTTCCGCCAAAACTTTTTTTCTGATTAAAGGGGAACTGATGACCATTATATTTTGCCTGATCAAAGTATTGATCAGTCCATGTCCTTTACCAGAATACTTTTTTATCCAGGGTTTGTTTTCCCGTTTGAGTGAACAAAATAATTCATCCGGCTTGCCATCCATGAAATATCTTGCATCACCATAAGCAATATCTACTTCGTTGTTTTTTTCCAAAACATCAACATGCGATTTTAATTTATCAGATTCAATGAGATCATCTGCATCTAAAAACAAAATGTATTCTCCTTTTGACTGAGTGATTCCATAATTCCTTGCTATAGCTGGTCCTGCATTTTGCTGCGAAAAATATTTTATTCTCTGATCTTTCTTAATCCACTCTTCTACTTTTTGTTTTGTATCGTCAGTTGATCCGTCATCCACAACTATGCATTCCCAGTTATTGTATGACTGGTTTTGTAATGATTGTAAAGCCTGAGAAATGTATTGGCCGTAATTATATGATGGAATGATTATAGATATTTTATTCATTTATTACTTTGCAGGCTTAATGAACTTAAAAATAAGATCTCGAATTAATTTAACAAGCATTGCAACAATTGGAATCTTGTAAATTTTTGATTGTAGAATGGCGGCATAAGTATGGTAAATAAAAACCAATGCTTTTGGAAAATATATCTTCTGAATTTTATGGCGTTCCGAGTTAATACTTAATATTTCTTCTTTTTTAGAACTTAATCCTGATAAATCAAATACTGAAACAAATACCTGCAAATGTTTTGTTGAAATTTTATGCTTGAAGAGCATACGAATAAAAAATTCATAGTCAGCTACAATTTTGTATTGAGTATTATATACTCCATAGCATTCAAACAGATTTCTCTTAATAAATTGTGACTGATGACCAATGACATCTGTAATTAAAAAATAATTAGACAAAGTATCCGGAAAATATTTTTTCCTCTCAGTTGAACCATTTTTATGTATTATAATATCTCCGTAAACAATATCCTCAACTGGTTTGCTGTCATAAACTTTTTGTAAAACATAATTGGAGGATAAAAAATCACCAGAGTTTAAAAATAAGATATACTCACCTTTAGCTTTCAAAATACCTTTATTCTGCGCATCATAAATTCCGTTATCTTTTTCACTTGACCAACAGGTAATATTTTTTTCGAATGTTTTGATTACCTCAATGCTTTTATCAGTGCTTGCTCCGTCAACAACTATAAGCTCATAGCTATTAAAAGTCTGTTCAATAACACTGGAAATTGTTTTTTGAAGCCCCAGGTGATTATTAAGATTAATAGTGATTACGGAAAAGAAAATCATGTCAGAATTTATTCATGACTTCTGTTACTCTTGCAATGTCATCAGCAG
>JANLUX010000018.1:0-15497 GCA_031363705.1 Bacteroidota bacterium | reverse complement strand
CTTGTAAAAGGAGCGCAAAAATAAAAACTAACTGATCTTTATTTTTTTTTAAGTGAAAAAAAATTTAAAAAAAATGAAATTCATTTTATTAAAATCAAATTCATCTTCATCATAACATGAAAGTAAGATATTAAGAAGGGGAAATGAAATAAAAAAAAACAATTCATGTCAAGAGAAAAGTGAAGGAAGATGGTAATATTTTCTATCTATGATCAGCAAGCCCGGTTAATAATCCTTTATTTTCCTGGCTCTTTTACTATGAAAACTACTTTGCACCATGGCGCCCAATCCGATAAAGCTTAACCCTGCACCACCCAGTCTGATATGCTTCGGATTGGCATTAAGCTGACCCAGCTTGGAGCTGAAAAGAATAAGGATTCCCCCGGTAGCCATGGAGATTACCCCGAATGTAAAATAGCGTCTGGCTTTTACCATTTCCCTTTCATAAGTAATGGTTTTTACAGGTGCTGCAGGTAGGTTTTGCAATGGCTTTTGTGCCTGGCAATACGATGCCATAAGAAACAGAATCAGAATAAATACTTTCATTAAAGATGTGAGGGTTATCTACAATTAAGCTGAAATTTAATTATTCTTTAATCACTTTTCCATTGCCAGCTGTAAGTACTATCAAGGACGTCAGGTAAAATCTGTAGTTGCACAGGTGAAATCAGGTTATCCATAACATCATACCTAAAATCATACTCCGGTATAATTGGATGAGATCTATCAATCTTAACTGGCCCGTTATTCATTATCAGTTGTGAAAAAGCATTGGGTGCTATTATCGTAAAACTTAATAATAACAATGTCCTGGAAAATATTTTTACCATGATCTGGTTTAGTAGTGATAATGTACGAATGTACGGTTAATCCTCACTACTCTTAAGCACTCAAGCGAGCAAGAAACTCCTCTTCTTTAATTCACCACCGGCAAAAACGAATACTCTTTGCCAAACTCAATCATCTGATCTAAGAATGATTTTGGATATTCCACTTTCACATCTTTGATATTGTTGCCATCCATCACTGCCACCAGCTTGGGTTGAATGTATCCCATGTAAGGTGCGAGGTTGAGTTTTGCATAACGGTCGTGCACTTCTTTTAATAAAGCCTGGTCAGCTTTAACACCATACGTCTCCACCAGGTTTTTGCCCGCCTCAAAATCACCCTCTGATTTAATGCGTTGAATTTCACGCAGCAGCTGACCAAATAAAGTGCGGAGCTTGTTGTAATCATTAATCACAAAAAAAGTTTTGCCATTGCGTATTTCTTTAGCGATCACATTATCAGCTTTTCCTTTTTCATAAGCCCAGCTTGCATTGAGCTGGCGGTTGCGCATGTGTGCCTGCTCTATATTATTACCGGGAGTGAGGCGGTAGAGCTGCGTCATCATCCCGTTAAGGATGTAATAATCATATTGCGCCTTGCCCACTTCCGTGGAGGGCATCACGCCTATATCAACCAGTTTCTGATCCATGATATAATAAAGCGCAACCAGGTCGGCACGTGCTTCTTCCAGCACACCTGCATAGTTCTTCAAGGTTTTATCCGTGGCGCCCACACCGGTGTTAATCTGTCCGGATGCATGCCCTATCACTTCGTGCATATCAGTGTGCAGCTCGCCTGACAAGGCACCGTATTTCCTGGATCTTTCAATCACTTCTTTGCTCGAGCCAAACTCATCAATCATAGGGCTTTTGCTGCGCGCGAAATTTTGAGCTGCTACAATGTTTCCGAGCGAAACAGATTTTGAGCCATGCTGCTCACGAATCCATTCATTGTTAGGCAGGTTAATTCCGATGGGTGTATTGGGCGCGGCATCACCACATTCGCCAATAACTGTAATTACTTTTGCAGAAATGCCTACCACGCTTTTCTTCTTATGCTGATCCATGATGGTTGAATGATCTTCGAACCACTGTGCTTCTTTACTGATGGCGGCAATTGTTTTGGTGGCTTCCATATCCTTGGTGCTCACTACAGCTTCGTAGCTTCCTTTCTTTTGCAAAGGATCCTGGTACACCTCAATAAACCCGATTACTGCATCCACCTGCGAAATGGTATCCTTAACCCATGAAATACTGTAGTCATCAAAATCCTTCGGGTTGCCCGTCTGAAAGAATTTAATCAGCTTGTTGAAGGTAGTTTTCTGATGGTCGTTTTCTGCCACCGTAACTGCTTTCTGCAGCCAGTAAACAACTTTCTCCAGAGCAGCGCTGTACATCCCTCCTACTTTCCAGGTTTTCTCCACAATCTTTCCATTTTCCTTAACAAGCTTTGAGTTTAATCCTAAAGGAGATTTATCATCAGGGTATTGTTTGTCAAGATTATTGTAAAAGTCCTCCGCTTCTTTCTGCGTTACACCATCATAAAAATTTCCTGCTGATGTTTGAACAACATCCACTCCTGATGCAAGATTAATTTGTTTGCCATCCACCTTTGGATCGTACACCACCGTCTGCATCAGCTTTAAATACGCTTCCATGCTAAGCCCGTTCAGCGGAATGCGGCTTTGATCGCTGTTACTCACCAATTGCTTGAAATAATCAAACGAACACTCCGGAATCATTTTTTCTGCTCCATAATGATGATGCACACCATTGGCAAAAAAGAAACGCTTGGCATAAGTTTCAAACTTCTTGTAATCTTCACTGCTCTTATCGCCTTTATAAGTTTCTAAAATGGCTTCAATGGTTTTGCGTACACGCAGGTTATGTTTGTATTTCTGATCATAAAAAATATCACGTCCGCTTAATCCTGCTTTATAAAGATAATAAGCCAGTTGTTTTTGCTTAAGGGTGAGATCATCAAAACCTTTCACCTGGTAACGCAACACTTGTATGTCAGCAAAACGGTCAGCCACGTAATCAAATTCACCGGGCTGATCCATATTAATTTTAGTGCCTTCTGCTTTGGGCTGGCTGCATGAAGAGATAGCCACAAGGCTTATCCCTGCAATCATCCACGATAATGTTTTTTTCATTGGAATAAATTTAATTGAGGTGCGAAGCTATCTTTTTTCAATGAGTGAGTAAGGAGGTATTCGACCAATGAGAGAAAAGACACGACATGAACCCCTCCCGGTAACCCCTTCAAGGTTTTAAAAACCTTGAAGGGGTTGTTACAGGAATTTCTTAAACAACTCACAAACTACAATGCAAGTACACACTTCAATATTCTATTTTTGCAATAGATGAATAAAAAAGATTTTATCAAATACTGGATTAGAACTGCTGATAAAGACTGGAAAGCTGTTCAACAACTTTATGAGGGTAAATCTTATGTTCAGTCTCTGTTTTTTACTCATCTCATCCTCGAGAAATTATGCAAGGCGTTGTGGATAAGAGATAATGAAAATAATCATCCACCCCGCATTCACAATTTAAACACACTTTTAAGTAACACTAAGATTGAATTAACAGAAGAGCAATTGAAGTTTATTATTCTGATGAATGATTTTCAGTTGGAAGGGCGTTATCCTGATTATTCGGAGAAAATTTACAAGCGATGCAATGCAAAATATACAATGTCAATTATAATTGAAGCAACAGCTTTACGGAAATGGTTACTAAAAAATCTGCGATAAAAACAGTTACTGCATTCGCCCGGGAATTAAAACAACAGGGCATTAGTTTGCGTAAAGTTTTTTTATTTGGTTCGTATGCAGAAAACCGTCAACACCAGTGGAGTGATATTGATGTAGCCTTGGTGGCTGATGAGTTTATCAATTTCGGCTATGAGGACATGAAACGATTTATATCCATTCTCACCAAGAAAAATTACGCCAGCATTCAACCCAGAACCTACTCAACAAGTTATTTTAAAAAGGGAGATCCGTTTATTGATGAGGTAATTAAAGCAGGTGTTGAGATACGGTTCTAAACTTTTTTTTCACTTTCTCATTCAAATATTTTACAGGTATTTCTTAAACATCTCCCAAACTACAATGCCTGCACACACCGCAATATTCAACGAATGCTTGGTTCCCTGTTGAGGAATTTCAATACTTGCATCACAATGATTTATTACTTGCTGATCCACACCATTCACTTCATGGCCGAAAACAAGTGCGATTTGTTTTTCTTCAGGCAATACAAATTCATTCAACGCAATGCTTGACTTTGTTTGTTCGATAGCTGCCAGGTAATAATCCTGCTGCTTTAATTGCTGAATAATACCCACTGTTGAATCAGCATATTCCCATTGAACAGTTTCCGTTGCACCCAATGCACTCTTTAAAATATCACGGTTAGGAGGCACAGGAGTGATACCACACAAAAAAATTTTATTTATGCGAAATGCATCCGCAGTACGAAAAACAGAACCCACATTTAACGCACTACGCACGTTATCAAGCACAATCACAACCGGTATTTTATCTGTTTTCAAAAAGTCTTCAACAGAAAGGCGTCCCAGCTCCGCGTTTTTAATTTTCTCCATGAGGGATTTTATACTTTAGCAGATTCATCTACGAATTACGAATCTGTACGAATATACGAATGGCAGCTCATCATCTAACATACATTAACACATTAACATTAACACATTATCAAATTACCAAATCATCAAATTGATTTAATGTCCACCATTCAAGATCGTCCTGTAAAAGCCAAAGAAGATACACCGCTGATGGTGCAGTACAATGCCATCAAAGCAAAGTATCCTGATGCGCTGTTACTTTTTCGAGTTGGTGATTTTTATGAAACCTTTAACGAGGACGCTGTTAAGACTTCAAAGATTTTAGGAATTGTTTTAACAAAACGCAGCAACGGTTCCGCATCAGAAATGGAACTGGCAGGTTTTCCTTATCATTCACTGGATACTTATTTACCACGATTAGTTCGTGCCGGAATGCGTGTTGCAATCTGCGATCAGCTGGAAGATCCGAAGCTTGCAAAGAAAATTGTCAAGCGTGGTGTAACAGAAGTGGTTACTCCCGGTGTTGCCTTCAGTGATAAAATCCTGGATCATAAATCAAATAATTTTTTAGCAGCAGTACATACTGCAAATAACACCACAGGCATAGCATTGATTGATGTAAGCACCGGTGAATTTTTTGTGGCACAAGGCATAGGTGAATATCCTGATAAAATTCTGCAGAGCTTTGATCCGAGCGAAATACTTTTATCCAAACCAACCATGCGTCTTTTTGAGCAGCAATACGGCAAACGGTTTTATACTTATAGCATTGATGACTGGGTTTTTCAAAGCGCTTATGCAAACGATGTGTTGTTAAAACATTTTGATACGCTTTCGCTAAAAGGATTTGGTATTGAAGAATTAGACTGCGGAATTATCGCAGCCGGTGCCATCATACATTACCTGCAGCAAACTCAGCAGGATCGTTTGCAGCATATCAATCGCATTGCACGTGTGGAGGAAGAACGCTATGTGTGGCTGGATAAATTCACCATTCGCAATCTTGAATTGATTCATTCTCCACATGAAAAAGCAAGAACACTTTTAGATGTATTGGATAAAACGGTTTCACCAATGGGTTCGCGCATGATGCGCAGGTGGGTTCTGTTGCCATTGAAAGAAAGATTACCGGTGGAAGAAAGACTCGAGATGGTGGAGTTTTTTACAAAGAATGATGAAACCGCTTTGTTTATTTCGCAACAACTAAAAATAATCGGTGATTTGGAAAGATTAACTTCTAAAATCTCCATACGAAAAATTTCTCCGCGTGAAGTGCAGCAATTAAAACGGGCGCTCACTGCTTTAGAACCCATTCGTTCTGCATGTTTTAACAGTGGTAATCATGGTTTAAAAACGATTGCAGAACAAATCAACCTCTGTACCGAATTATTAAAACGTATTGAAACTTCCATACAGGACGATCCTCCGGCAATGATTAACAAAGGCGGAGTAATTAGAAAAGGAATTTCTACCGATCTGGATGAGTTGCGTGAGATTGCCTACTCAGGAAAAGATTATTTGTTAAAGATTCAGCAGGAAGAAATTGAGAAAACAGGAATTGGTAATCTTAAAATCGCATTTAATAATGTGTTTGGATATTATATCGAAGTTACCAACTCACACAAGCATAAAGTACCTGCTGATTGGATCCGCAAGCAAACACTAACCAATGCTGAACGTTACATCACTGAAGAATTAAAACATTACGAAGAAAAAATTCTTGGTGCAGAAGAAAAAATCTTAGCGCTCGAAGAAAAATTATTTATGGAGTTGATTGCAGAGATGACGGAGTATATTCCCTCTCTTCAACTCAATGCAAGCTTAATTGCGCGTTTAGATTGTCTTTTATCATTTTCAAAAGCAGCGTTGGAATACAATTATGTAAAACCGCATTTGAATGATGGATTGGCAATTGACATTCGCAGTGGTCGTCATCCTGTTTTAGAAAGACAATTACCGCTTGGAGAATCTTACATTGCCAATGATGTTTACCTCGATCAGGACAATCAGCAGATCATCATCATCACCGGACCTAACATGTCAGGTAAATCTGCATTGCTCCGGCAAACAGCATTGATCGTTTTGATGGCGCAAACCGGAAGCTTTGTTCCGGCAGTTTCTGCTGAGATCGGCATGGTGGATAAAATTTTTACACGAGTTGGTGCATCTGATAATATCTCTCAGGGCGAATCCACATTCATGGTGGAGATGAATGAAACAGCAAGTATCCTCAATAATATTTCTTCGCGAAGCTTAATCCTCTTAGATGAAATAGGAAGAGGAACCAGCACATATGATGGCATTTCCATTGCCTGGGCAATTGCAGAATACATTCATGAACATCCTCAGGCGAAAGCAAAAACACTTTTCGCAACGCATTATCATGAGCTGAATGAAATGACTGCGCAGTTTCCGCGGATTAAGAATTATAATATTGCCATAAAAGAAAGCGGCAATAAAATTCTTTTTTTACGAAAGTTAGTTCCTGGTGGGAGTGAACACAGCTTTGGAATTCATGTAGCAAAAATGGCTGGCATGCCTGATTCAATAGTACATCGCGCAAAAAAAATGTTAACCATTTTAGAAAAAGCACACAGCAATACAGAATTAATCCGCTCATCCAACATCACAGACCGGAATGAACATTTGCAGTTAAGTTTTTTTCAATTAGATGATCCGTTGCTTGAACAAATCCGTGATGAAATAATGCAGACTGATATTGAAACACTTACACCTGTGGAAGCTTTGCTTAAGCTGCATGAAATAAAAAAACTGATTGCAAAGGAAAAAGCAAAGAAATTATGAATGTTGAGTTATGAGTTATGAGTTAGTTTTATTCAAAATCCGTTCAACTTATTTTAGAAAATAAAAATAACATGTGATAATGTCAAATACAATAATAATAAAAGTCACAATTTATAACTCATAACTCAATATTCATAATTCAACATTTTATTTATATTTGCCCCCGCATTAGCGAAAGTAGCTGAGTTGGTAGAGCGCAACCTTGCCAAGGTTGAGGTCGCGAGTTCGAGACTCGTCTTTCGCTCCAGATAAAACCCTCTCACTACCAGAGAGGGTATTTAATTTGAGGGTTTACAGTTTACGGTTTACAGTTAGCAAGAAGCAGCAACTGTAAACCGTAAACTGTAAACCGAACTGCCCGGGTGGTGGAATTGGTAGACACGCAGGACTTAAAATCCTGTGACCTCAACAGTCGTACGAGTTCGATTCTCGTCCCGGGTACTAAAAACCTCTCAAAATCAATGAGAGGTTTTTTGTTTTTAAGTAAATAATATTTCCTGTAAAAAACATCTCCTATTCCATCTTGACTCTTAACACTTAATTTTGTTCAAAGGTTTTTTATTAAAGCTATGTCTGAAAAAATAAAATCAATAAAAAAATATTCGTTTCAGTTTGGTCAGCGCTCATTTGGTAATTGGGCTGACGTAGAAGATGAACCTGTGTTATCATCCGTTACTCAATATGATGAACAGGGACATCTGTTTGATGAAATAAAATATAATTCTGACGGTGAAATAGAAGAACGTCATCATTATAAATATGATAATGCCGGTCGTGTGGTTGAATATAAAATGGAAATGCCATTGGATGAAGTGGATGAATCTACACGAACAACCAGGAATGAAAAAGGTTTTGCAACCTGCATTCAAAAATTTTATGGTGATGATGGAGGTGAGAAAAGAGACTTTGTTTACAATAACCTGGACGAAGTAGAATCAATTTCACATTATGATGAAGAAGGTGTGTTGGAGCAAAAAGAAGTTTTTACTTACGATGATAAAAAACGACTTGTGAAACGGGAAGTGTATGATGAAAATAATTCACTTAATAAAGTAACAATCTTCCTTTACGGAGATAATGACCAACCGGTTGAACAGAAGGAATTTGATTCAAAAAATAATTTGTTAAGCAAAGTCGTATTTACTTACGATGATCATGGCAATGAAATAAAACTTTTGCAAACCAACGACAAGGGTGAAAAGACTACTGTGGTAATTACACAATATGATGACCTTCATCGTCCTGTTCACAGAAAATCTTCAGGTTTTTATACACGTATCACACAATATGCTTACGATGAAAAAGGTAATCTCACAGAAGAATCGTTAAGTGATGAAAACGGAATGATCATCACGCGCAGCTTACATGATTATGATGAAAACAATCGTTTAGCTGCTGATGCATATTATGAAACTGATCTCACACGCGCTGGTCGCGACACAAGTTTGGGTAGCAGATATGAATATGAATTTTACCCATAAATTTTTTTGTCATGCTGAGGTACGAAGCATCTCGCAATAATACTTGAGAGATGCTTCGTACCTCAGCATGACAAATTCATTTCAATAATTTATTACTAACAAACTTTCTTTAATGTCCTACAAAAATCTACAACACTTCATTCAAACATTAGAAGAACGTGGAGAATTAGTGCGGATCACTGAACGGGTAAATCCTCATCTTGAAATCGCAGAAATCACTGATCGCATTTCAAAACAATATGGTCCTGCTTTATTATTTGAAAATACCGGTTATGATTTCCCGGTGCTTATCAACTCCATGGGAACTGAAAAGCGAATGGCTTTGGCATTGGGTGTTGAACGATTGGATGATGTTGCTCATGACATTGAAAAATTATTTAAGTCATTAACAGCTCCTAAAAATAATTTCCTCGATAAGTTAAAAATGCTCCCTCAACTGGGAGAAATTGCATCATGGATGCCGAAAGTAATTGGTGGGAAAGGAGAATGCCAACAGGTCATCATGCAAAATCCTGATGTCACCAAACTTCCTGTTTTAAAATGCTGGCCTGAAGATGGCGGTCCATTCATTACATTACCTGTCATTCAAACACGTGATCCTTTAACAGGAATCCGTAATGTGGGTTTGTATCGCATGCAGGTTTATGATAAAACATTAACTGCTATGCACTGGCATCGTCATAAAGTTTCAGCACGTCATTTTAACGAATACAAAAAACTGAAGCAACGCATGCCTGTAGTTTTAAGTATTGGTGGCGATCCTGTTTATTCTTATGCTGCAACAGCACCATTGCCTGATGGGGTTGATGAATTTATGTTAGCAGGTTTTCTTCGTAAGAAAAGAGTAGAACTTGTTCAATGTCTGACACAGGACATGCAGGTTCCGGCAGATGCTGATATTATTATTGAAGGATATATTGATCCGGAAGAAGAATTTATTCTTGAAGGACCTTTTGGCGATCACACCGGTTACTACTCACTCGCTGATTATTATCCGCGTTTTCATATCACAGCAATAACCCATAGGAAGGATGCTGTTTATATGGCAACAATAGTGGGTATTCCTCCCCAGGAAGATGCGTGGATTGGCAAAGCAACTGAACGCATTTTTCTTGCACCGATAAAAATGACCATGGTTCCTGAAATCGTTGACATGGTGTTACCAATAGAAGGGGTGTTTCACAATCTCGTTATTGTAAAAATTAAAAAAGATTATCCCGGTCAGGCATTAAAGGTGATGAACTCATTGTGGGGTGCAGGACAAATGATGTTTACCAAAATGATGATCATTGTGGATGAGGAAGTAAATATTCAGGATCAATATGAAGTAGCAAAATACATTTCAGAAAATGTGGATGTTAGCACTCACATCATTTTTACCCAGGGACCAACAGATGTATTGGATCACAGTTGTTCACGAATGGCATTTGGTGGTAAGATGGGAATTGATGCTACTAAAAAACTGGAAGAAGAACGGGAACCTGGTTATAAGCATGAAAAAATTGTTGTTGAAGATTTAGTCTCATCTGTTTCAGAAATCGCAATTGAAATTAAAAACCACCCGGCAATTGCAGAAGTAAACACCCGGTTACTCGCTTCAGGAATTCCTTTGGCGTTTATTGCAATCAACAAAACAAAGCAAAATGAAGTTAAAGAACTTGCAGGTCAACTTTTCTCTACACCAGCATTTCATAAAGTTAAAGTGATGATTTTTCTTGATCACAACATGGACATTTCTGATATTGCTGATTCGGTCTGGCGGTTCTCAAATAATGTAGATCCACGCAGAGATCATTTAATTATTCCTGCAAGAAAAAGTGGTGAATTCAATCATATTGTATTTGATGGCACGCGAAAAACAAAAGAACTGGATGGATTTGATCGCGAATGGCCTAACATTCTGGCATCTGACGAAGCCACTATCAAAAGTGTGGATGCAATGTGGGATCGTCTGGGACTCGGAAAATTTATTCCTTCACCGTCTTCAAAATACAGAACTCAACTGTATAAAGGTGGCGCTGTCGCTCAGGAATAACCAATTGTTTCAAATCTTTAATCCTAAAAAGCAAAAACGTAAGATTTTTGGCTTATTGATATGAATCTGTAATACTTGTGGTATGCTTCTGGCGACAGGTAATCCATAAATATTGCATATGTATTCAAAATTACATTCAGGCAATTTAACTAAAAAGATTCTGTTGCTGATCGCATTCATTTTTAATATTCATTCTGCATTAGCAACAACTTATTATTCTACCAATAGCGGTGGTTATTGGAACAGCCCTTCCACGTGGTCCACAGTCGCTTATGGAGACAGTACTAATACGGGCACCTATCCACGCAATGGCGACATTGTACTTATCGGGGATGGGTATAATATCCTGCTGAATATTTCAGTTACCGTTTCTGGAATTACAATTGGGGAAGGCGTTTCAGGCGTTATCGAAATTTTGGATGCAGGAACTTTTACTTTGACTGTTGCAGGATCTTTGAAAGTGAATAATGGAGGCAAACTGTGGTATAACGGAAATAAAAAACGCAAGCAGAAACTTTTTGTGAGCGGCAACATTATCAATGACGGAATGATAGATTTATACTCTGACCATGATGATGTTTGCAACCTGACTTTTAATAGCAGCATTAACGATACTGTTTCAGGTAACGGTAGTTTTGATCTCAATGATGTTATTTTATATAAAGCAAGTTCAGCATACTTTCTTGATGTACAAACAAGTTCTTTTGAGAGTGGCATCCGTAATCTCATTTTAACTTATGGAACTTATATACATAACAACAGCGGTTCCTATGTTGTAAATTCCTTAAAACCTACTACCTTTCAAATTGATCCGGCAGTGATATTAAAAGTTTCGCAGGGGAGCATGGCGCTATCTCCTTATAATGATGAAGTACGTTTACAAGGATCATTAATTGTAAATGGCGGAACTGTTTATATCGGATCAACACCTGGCAAAAAAGGATTGAGAACTGAACAAGTGGGGGCAGTAGTTCCTTATTTGGAAGTATCATCAGGATCATTGATCGTTTATGGAGGTATAACTTATCTTAAACCCGGAGGTAATAACGACCCGTTTAGTTTTAAAATGACCGGAGGAAATATTTTGCTCAATTGTGGCACAAGTGGTACCAAGGTTGAACCTTTGTTAATGACTGACTTGAGTGGAAGTGTGTTTAATATGAGTGGTGGAACAATTACACTGCAGGCATCTTCAAGAGGTGGTAACGGTACTGTTGATTTCAGTTTGTGTGGCAAGAACGGCACAGTGATTTCCACAGGTGGAACAGTTGAATTCGGAAACGATCAAACTGCAATTGGTGATGATTTCACTTTTGAACCTTTTGCAAATGTGGTTCAACCTAATTTTAAAGTAACAGGTGATCCTTCAGTTTCCTTTACACTTTCGGCATCACAAGCAGGAACAGCTGATTTTAAGTTATTGAGTTTATACATTGATGTTGCAAAAACTTTCGACATACGTTCCTTAACCGGAGGCTCAGGTGACAGCAAATCAATGAGTGTTACTTCCACTTATGATGGTGTGAATGCATTGCATAATGACGGAACATTTATTGAACGAACAGGAACTGTAATAATGGAAGGAACTACATTGCAACAAATTTCAGGAGCTAATAAATTTACTTTTTATAATTTAACAATGAATAATCCTGCAGGTGCTTCGCTTACAAAAAGCATTGATGTTTCTAACCAGCTTACAATGACCAATGGAAAATTAATTACAACATCAGCTAGTATATTAACGTGTCTGTCCAACTGTAACAGTAATTTAGGTTCAGCATTATCTTTTGTTGACGGACCGATGATAAATGTTGTGGCTTCTACATCTGTTACAACAAAAAATTTTCCATTAGGAAAAAATACTTCTTATCGTCCGGTCGTTTTAACTGTGCAACATTCTACTGCTGCTTCTGTAACTTACCAGGCAAGTATGTTAAACAGTTCTGCACGTGCTTTGAATTATTCATTGCCGCCAACTTTATTATATGTCTCAGGTGTCAGGTATTTTATCATTAACAGGGACAAAATTCCAAACCTGAGTAATGCTACTATAAAATTATATTACGGAAGTGATGATGATGTTACAGAATATAACAACCTTCGTATTGCGCGTGACAATGGCTTTTCAGCCTGGACTAACATAGGAGGAACAGGAACGGCCAACAATACAGGTTCAATCACCTCCTCATCGTTTACAGGATTCAATTCGCTTTTTACTTTAGCAAATTCTGTTGGTGGCACCAATCCCCTGCCAGTAGAGTTAATAAACTTTAATGCATTGGAGGAAAACAAAAAAGTTGCTTTCCGGTGGTCAACAGCGAGTGAAACAAACAGCGATTATTATGAAATAGAAAAAAGTACCGATCTTATTAATTACACTTTAGTAAGTCATATTAAAGCAGCGGGCAACAGCAATATCATTTTGAATTATGAATCGTATGATAATTATCCCTCACCAAAAACAAATTATTACCGGCTTAAAGAGGTTGATTTTAACGGAGAGATAAGTTATTCTGACATTAGAACAGTTGAACTTTCTGAGTCAAAAGAAAACATTATTAAAATTTTTCCAAATCCGGCTAATACTACTATCCACTTAAATACGTCACAGGAAAATTTTGATATAAATACATTACATATTTATGATATGAATGGAAAAATAATAGAATTTAATTTAATTGATTTTTCAAATGGGGTTGCACAAATACAATTAAATAGTCACGTTTCCAATACAATTTATAAAGTGGTGCTTCAAACTCCACATTATGTATGGCAGGATACCATTCTTGTGAATACAGGGAATTAACGAATTTTGCGCATCAATTTTCAACAGATGTACAGCGTTAAAAAATTTTCAACTACACAAAAAGATTTAGCATCAATTGCTTTTGACATACGCAACAAAGTTTTTGTTGAGGAACAAAAAGTTGATCGCGAAGAAGAGTATGATTCACACGAAGACGAGAGTCAGCATTTTTTATTGATGAAACATGAGCAACCTATTGGCACTGCACGATGGAGATTTACTGATAATGGAATTAAGCTGGAACGGTTTGCTGTTTTAAAAGAACATAGAAATTACGGAGCAGGAAGTTTTTTAGTGAATGTAGTTTTAAAAGATGTACTGCCACACAAAAAAAATATTTACCTGAATGCACAGGTAAGCGCAATAAATGTGTATGCACGTGCAGGTTTTGTAAAAGAAGGTGAAATTTTTTCAGAGGCAAATATTGATCATTACAAAATGACTTACAAGCCGGAGAATCAAACCTCCGAGGTTTTAAAAACCTCGGAGGTTTAAGACAATGACGTTAATTTGAAACATTAGTATCTCATTCGTTAATTAGTAACCCGTTAATTAGTAACCCATGCAGGTAAAATCCACATACGCTGATATCTGGCGCATTTCATGGCCGATAATGTTGAGTAGTGTTGCAAACACTGTTATCAATATTACAGATGTTGCATTTGTTGCGCGCATTGGTGAAACGGAACTTGCGGCTTCAGCACTCGCAGGTGTGTTTTATTTTGTGATGGTGATGATGGGAATAGCAATCGGTATCGGTTCACAGATTTTAATGTCAAGGAAGGCAGGAGAGAATGATGCAGCTGGAGTGGGAAATATATTTGACCACAGCATTTTATTATTAGTAGCACTGGGTTTTTTAATGATGGCAATAGTGTATCTTATTATGCCAACTTTCATGCACATGGTAGTTCAATCACAACCAATTGCTGAAGCTGCCATTCAATATTTGAAAGCCAGAACGTGGTCTTTGCCTTTTATGATGATGCTGGTGTCGCTGAGATGCTTTTATACTTCCATCACATTAACTCGCATCATAACATACACCACAGTGCTGATGATGTTACTGAATGTATTATTCGGATACATATTAGTATTTGGAAATTTCGGTTTTCCAAAACTGGGTATTGCCGGTGCAGGACTTGCCTCAGGAATTGCTGAAGCCATCGCTGCAATCTATGCCTTTCTATATACGCAGTTTCATTCTTCATTAAAAAAATTTAATCTCTTCAGCTTTAAAAAAATCCAATCTGAAATCGGATTAGAGATCATGCAGCTTTCATCACCGATCGTGCTGCAACATTTTCTTTCGATGGGTGCATGGTTTTTATTTTTTCTTTTTATTGAAAAATCCGGTCAACATGCACTCGCCATTTCAAATGTTGTGCGTAGCGTTTATATGATATTGATGACTCCCATCTGGGGTTATTCCCAATCATGCAACAGCATGGTGAGTAATTTAATCGGTCAGCAAAAAAGTGATGAAGTGCTTACGTTTGTCGGGAAAATTGTTAAGCTGAGTATGATTACTTCGTTCATTGTTGTTTTATTCACCCTTATCTTTTCTCACTTTATATTTAGTGTGGTAACTTCCGATCAGCAGTTAGTTCAGGATTCAATGGGAAGTTTTTATGTGATTGCAGGCGCTACAATTTTCTTTAGTGTGAGTATGATTTTATTAAGTGCAGTTAGCGGAACAGGCAAAACAAATGTGGCTATGTTTATTGAGATCACCAATATTTTTGCATACTTGCTTTTTGTTTACATCTGCGCTGAAGTTTTGCATACATCAGTGGAAGTAGTGTGGATGTCTGAGATACAATACTGGTTCCTGATGGGATTGTTTTCATATTTGTATTTAAGAAGTAATAAATGGAAAGAAAATTTACAACTCACTTAATAAAATGAGAAATAAAAAAATCATTATGAAAATGAAGGGAGATGCTTCGTG
>JANLUX010000450.1:0-2013 GCA_031363705.1 Bacteroidota bacterium | reverse complement strand
GACTTGTCCTGAAATAGGTTGACAGAAAAACTGTTAATTTATTTCGCACAAATGAAAAGAAAATCAAAAGAAGAAATCATAGCCGAATATCTTTCGGGTGATTACACATTCCGAGAACTCGGAAACAAATACAACATCCCTTACCGAACTATTGGTGATTGGGTGTTACAGTATCAGGGAAGAAAAATTTCCTGGCGTGAAAAAATGAAACGCAGAAAAGAAAAACTAAACGGAGGTGTTGCAGAACCGGAACTTCCAAAAGAACTAAGGCTATTGCAGCAAGAACTTCGCAAGCAACAGTTGCATAACAAACTGTTGGAAGAAGTTATTCGCATTGGCGGAAAGCAAACCGGCATTGACTGGAAAAAAAAGTTTGGCACCAAGCAGTCATGAACATTGGGCAATTTGAAAGTCGGAGCGTTAGCTTACTTTGCTCACTGTTTGGTTACAGCCGACAAGCGTTTTACAGATTCAGAAAAGATGCTGAACGGGAAGCGTTGCAGCATGATTTGATTTTGCAAAAAGTGTTATCCATCCGCAAAATATTAAAGCGGGTTGGCACACGAAAATTATTTTTTATGATGCAGGATTTTATGCAGCAACATCGCATACAAATAGGCAGAGATGCGTTGTTTGATTTGTTGGCTACACATCGTCTGCTTATCCGCAGAAGAATCCGCAGAATACCTGTAACAACATTTTCAGACCACTGGATGCACAAATATCCAAACCTGATAATCGGTTACATTCCTATTCGTCCAAATCAACTTTGGGTGAGTGATATTACTTACATCTGTTTGGTAAATGACTTTGCTTATTTGAGTTTGATAACAGATGCTTACAGTAGAAAAATTGTGGGCTTCTGCTTGTTAGAAAATTTATCTGCTGATGGTTGCATCAAAGCATTGAAGATGGCTCTTGCAAGTAATCCGCAGCTTGGACGGCTCATTCATCATTCAGACCGTGGCAGTCAATATTGTTGTGCTGATTATGTTGGTATTTTGGAAAAACAATACATCAAAATAAGCATGACACAAACCGGTGACCCGTTGGAAAATGCGTTGGCTGAAAGAGTGAATGGAATTTTGAAAGAGGAGTTGTTAGAAAAACAATATCACAATTTTGAAGAAGCACAACAAGCCATTGCCGTTGCCATCAGCACTTACAATCATCATCGTCCTCACAGCAGCATTGACATGCTCACACCTGTTGAAGCACACTTGCGTGAAGGAGAATTGAAACGCAGATGGAAAAATTATTATTCACCGAAAAAAAAGAAGGAGGTTGCCATGACATAGCGTTGAGTTTTTTAAGGCATAAAGGGTTCTAAAGTAATTCAACAAAAAAAGCCGAGCATTACTACTCAGCTTTTCTAAAACGAATTACTTCGTCACCCGGAGATTTATCCCTTGGCGAGTTGCTCTCCAGCATTGCTCACTTCCGTTTCGTCTCCAATGCAAATGTAAACATGATTCAGGATTATAAAATAAACTGTAAACTTGCAGTAGGATTATTAAATAAAATGTGTCAACTTTTTTTAGGACGAGTCATTTCGGTTACTGACAATATTGGTCGCACTGTTCAAAGCAACACTATTGGTGCCGCACAAGGTTTGAATAAAACATCAGTAAATGTAAAATCACTTGCTGCAGGTTCTTACATGGTTAATGTTAAAACCAACGAAGGATCACGCACAATTAAATTCATTAAAGATTAAAGTTTAATTATTTTATAAGTTTTATTAAAGCTGTTCTCCCTGGTGGAGAGCAGCTTTTTTATTGGAATCAATTAACAAGTTAATGAGTAAAACTTTCATTTGTTCAATACTATTTTGCATAGCCAACGTTACTCAATATTGTAGTATTGTAACTTGTTAAAAGTGATGTAATGTTCAATCGTTTATTAATTATTCTGAGTTTTTTATTGAGTCAGTTTGCATCTCAGGCGCAACCTGTTTTTAAAACTCCTGGTGCTCAGTTATGGGCTGATTCAGTTCTTAAAACAATGACCTAT
>JANLUX010000438.1:0-7768 GCA_031363705.1 Bacteroidota bacterium | reverse complement strand
AAAGTAAAAATATAATTTTAATGGTTGGCTGCGTTAAGAACCTTCATTACCAATTCCGATAAATCGGAACACATCATCAATTCCTCTCACTCATCCTCCATCTCTGTAGTATTACCATCTACAATTTTAATGATTTGCCACACTCCCTGTTCGTCCTTCTTTTCAATCACATATTTTTCCACACCGGTATCCCACTGTAGATATTTTGTCCAGCGAAGTCGTGATGTAAAATCATTGTAATCACCTTTTAATAAAACAGAGGAGCTGCTATCGCCTGGTGTTGTTTCGATATTGCATTGATTAATTACAGAAATTTTATAGAAGTATTGATAGTTGTGTACATCCACATTATTATCAGAATAAGAAAGCTCAGCTGAAGATACAGTTGCAATTTCAACATAATTAACCTGATCACCTGATCTTAATATTTTATATCCCATCACTGTTGCAGGAACAATCACAGGAGGTTTCCATTCTGTAAGGATATAATGATCATTTACCACTGTAGAACGCACTATCTCCACCTGTTGAAATAAAATATCGCTCTGTGGCTGCGCCATTGCACTGTCACTCCACGAATAAAAATGCTGATCACCGCAAAGCTCCGTTGCGTTCACTTTGTATGCATACTTAAACGGGCAATAAGTTGTTGTGTCAATAAAATTAAATATAGAAGAAGGGACAGATGCAATATAAAAATAACCTCCTGTTTCATTGTCCTGGCGGTAAATTTCATAAGCGGCAACTGAACAATTTTCATAAGGAGTCCAGTTTAGTTCAATAGCTTTTCCTGCAACTGATGCAGTTAAATTAATTGTTGAATGTGAAGGTGAAAAACTGGTGTCCTGTTTGTTACCGCACAAGTCAGTAGTTTGAACAAGGTAAGTGTAAGTATTGTTTAAGGTATTTAAATAATTGTCAATGTAAACAGGATAACCCTGGCTCATTATTACATTACCCTGAGTGAAATTGGCAATGCTGTCATACACTCCGCTACCAGAATTGAGTCGGTATAAAGTATAATAATTAAAATCGGTGGATGTACATAAATCCCACATTATTTTCACCTCTGAATTGGAAACAACGGAAACACTGCGCACATTCGATACAGGTGGTGGTGCCTGATCATATACACGTATGTAAGCATTTTTAAGCATTACACCGATACAACCACCTTCATTTGTAATAGTTAAACTGACATCATAAATTCCGGGAGTTGTAAATAACACCGTTGGATCCTGAAGATCTGAGGTATCACCATTTCCAAAATCCCAGTGAAATGCAGGACTGTATAAATTGGTAGATGTATTTGTAAAATTAACAGGCAGTGGTGCACAGCCTTCGGTTATATCACTTGTAAAATCAACCTGGGGCTGGGGATAAACAATAACTGTCTGCGACAATAGAAATGTATCAACACATCCACCTGCATTTGTTACAATCAACACAGGAGTATAACTGCCCGGTATTGTATAAGCATGCATAGGACTAAAATCTGTTGAAGTGGTTCCATCACCAAAAACCCATAGCACACTATCAGCATTGGTTGATTGATTGTTAAACGAAACTAACATCGGTGAACAACCAACAGTATTATTAACACTAAATAACGCAACAGGCATTTGATTAACCTGAACGGGATTTGGATAAGTGAAAGAAGAAAAACATCCGGTAGTGTCCTCGGTAATTAAGGTGATAATAAATGTTCCTGCAAGATTATAAGTATGAACCGGAGAAGCAACTGAATCAGTAGCTCCATCACCAAAATTCCACTGCCATCCTATTGCTCCCTGTGATTGATCATTGAACGAAACTGTTAAAGGACTGCATCCTGATGAATCAGATAAAGTGAATGATGGCAGTGAACCACGTACAGTTATATAATCATTCATAACCAATGTGTCAGAGCATCCCAATGCATTGGTAACAATTAATGTGACTGTATAAACTCCTGGCAGGTTATAGATATGAGATGGATTTTGATTAGTGGATGTGCTGCCATCACCAAAATTCCAATGCCATGAAACAGCATTGGTTGAAGCATCAGTAAAATCTGTTACAAGCGGTAAACATCCGAATGTGATATTAGCAGTGAATGCAGCAGTGCTTGAGGATATAGTTACCAACGAATCAATATTCAATGTATCATAACAACCTGATGCTCCCTGAACAATCAATTGGACATTGTAAATTCCGTTATTATCATAAATATGCATAGGGTTCTGCAATGAAGAAGTATCTCCATCACCAAAACTCCAATGCCATGAAATTGCATTGCCTGATGAATCAGAAAATAAAACCGTTGTGGGATTACAACCGTTTGTAGCAGAAACAGAAAACGAAGCATACGACATAATTGGTTTCGGTTTTGTTAAACTAACGGTGCAACCATTGGTATCTGTTATGCTGAGCGTGATGTCAGTGGTAGGAACAAGATTATAAACGTGTACAGGGTTTCTGAGTGTAGAAGTATTGCCATCTCCAAAATCCCATAACCAGCTAACAGCATCCACACTCTGATCAGTAAAAACTGCTGTTACAGGAAGGCACTCACTGTTGACAGCGTAACTGAAATCTATAGAACGATTAGGAACATACACTACATTACTTATTATTTTGCTACTGCTGCACATATTTTTATAGGCAGTGAGTTTAATATCATGATAACCTAAACCATAATAATAAACCGGAGGATTTACCGCTGTGGAAGTTCCCGCAGTAGTGTCAAAATCCCACAGGTAATGATCGGCACCGGTTGAGAGGTTTGTCAAAAGAACCCGAACCCATGTACATTGAGAATATGGTGGTGATACAGAGAAATCTGCTACGGGTTTAAATACTTCAACACCATTTTGCAATATATAATTATTGGTGCATCCGTTAACATCAGTAACAGTTAAACTCACATTATAAATTCCGCTGTCATTATAAACATGAAACGGATCTTTTGAATTTGAAGTGCTGCCATCTCCGAAATCCCATAAATAGGAACTGTAATTTATTGTGCCACAATTAAAATACACGGTATCGCCTGCACAGGTTGACTGCATACTTGCGCTTACAGGATTAGTGACAGTTGCATAAAAAGTCTGGCTGCTGTAAGCACTGCATCCATTGGTATCAGTAACATTAAATGACAATATATAATTAGAAGAAATGTTTGGATAAGTATGCGATGGATTTGATAAAGTTGAAGTAGCTCCGTCACCAAAACTCCAGTCGTATGATGCTGCAGGTGCAAGTGTGGATAGACTCACCAGTACACCACTACAAGTGTTGGTAGTATTTATTGTGAAATCACTGTCTGCTCTTTTTATGTTAAACACCTTTGGGAAAATTAAAGTGTCTACATCTCCGGTTGAATCAGTAGTATATAATATCACCTGATACATTCCTGTATCCAGATAGCTATGCATCGGATTAGGAAGTGACGAAGTTGTATTATCACCAAAAACCCATAACCAGCTCACCGCATTCACAACAGGATTAGAAAAGTTTACCACATAAGGCACACACTCATAATCAAGCGGAGGCGGAATGTAACCACCAGATCCACCACCGGGAACGATAACACCTCCTCCTCCAAAACTAACCGGTGGATAAGTATAAGTATAAGTACAACTATCTCCTGTAACTGTTAATGTAATTGTAAATGGTCCCGCAGAAGTATAAACATGCACCGGGTCTTCCAAAGTAGAAGTGGTGCCATCACCAAAATTCCATAACCATGATGTAACACCTACTGAGCCCGCAAAGTAATTTATTGTAAATGGCGGAATAGTATCATTTGTAAATGCAGTAGCATGCGCACCAAACGAAGTAAAATGCACTCCATAATTTTGAATATAGGTGGCAGTGCAACCATCGCTTGTTGTTATTGTAAGAGTAACATCAAAATATCCCATGCGGGTATAAGTATGGATTGGGTTTTGCAAGGTGCTTGTAGTACCATCACCAAAATCCCAAAACCAACTTATTGCATTGGTAGAGCTATCAGTAAAAAATGCCTGGTAAGGCGGACAATGTGTTTCGGTATGAGTAAAATAAGCAACTCCTCCTTTAATAATGAATGCACTGTAGTTAGCTATGTATTGTGAGCAACCGCCTGATGCAGATTGTGTTGTTAATGACACAGTATAGGTTCCTGGTTGATTGTAAACATGCGTGGGGTTTTGCAATGTTGAACTTGTTCCATCTCCAAAATCCCATACCCATGAAATAGCCCCTGAGTTATCTGAAAAGTTTGCAGTAAACGGTGCACATGCCGTTACCGGTGATGCAGGTGAAAAATTATTAACAGGTGCGGTTACATTAATGGCATTGGAAGAAACCAGAGTGTCCTTACATCCGAGTGCATCAGTAACAATTAATGTTACTATATAACTGCCTGTATTAAAATTATGCGAAGGATTTTGTTGCGTTGATGTGAACCCATCACCAAAATCCCAGAACCATTGTGTTGCATTTATTGAATGATCAGTAAAACTTACGGATAACGGAGGGCAGCCACTTGTGATATTTGCAGAAAAATCAGCTAAAGGACCTGTAACACTCACACCATACCAAGAAATGAGGGCAGTCTTACTACATCCATTGCTGCTGATTGCAGTTAGTGACGGAATAAAAGTTCCGATCGTATCATAAGTATGTGTTGTGTTTACAGATGTTGATGTTGTTCCATCTCCGAAATTCCATACATAAGTATAAGTTCCGGTAGTTGTGTTATTAAATTGAACAGTTAACGGAGCACATCCTATGCGATTAACCAATACAAAGGCAGGATGAGGTGCATCAAGAATATTTATATAATTATTAAGAACAACTTGTTGTGAGCAACCGTTGGAATAAATTACCTGTAAACTCACATTAAAAGTTCCGATGGAATCATAAACATGAGCAGGATTCCGGATGAATGCACTATCACCATCACCAAAATTCCATGTCCATTGTGCATTAGTTATATTGGTATTAAAATTAATTGTGGTGGGCACACAACCTACACTGTCGCTCGCTGTTATTGTTGGAACAGGATTACTCTTAACTGTAATTACTGAATTTAATAAACTTGTGTCCTTACAACCAAAAGAACTTGTGGTAACAAGCTTTACATTAAAACTTCCTGATTGATTATAGGAATGAAATGGATTTTGCAAAGCTGAAAATGTGCCGTCACCGAATAACCAGTTCCAGGAGTTCATATTGGATCCTGTTGCTGTAAATGAAAATGCATAAGTTGAATCGCACGTTACTGTCGAGTTAACATTAACTGAAACAACAGGCTTGGGATGTATGGTAATAAATTGCGGCTGCGTTAAAATATCAGAACAATAAAACGGAGAGTTAAATACAATTAACGAGACAGTGAATGTTCCGGCTAATGAATATTGATGAAACGGATTAAAAACATTGCTTTTTGTTCCATCACCGAAATCCCAGATACAGGAATCAAAATTCAGACTTGAATTGGTGAACTGAATTGCTCCATATCCTTCACAGGCGCTGCTGATGTTTGAAGTAAATGCTGCTACCGGAGTAGGAATAACCGTAATGCAATTGGTAATGGTTTTTACATCTGAATTTCCACTTGCATCGTAAGCTGTTAAAGTAACTGTATAATTTCCTGACAGGTTGTAAACATTACTTGGATTAGCAAGGTTAGATGTATTGCCATTTCCAAAAGTCCAGTAATATGAAACAGCATTTTGTGAGGTGTTGTTAAACTGAACACTCAAAGGCTGGCATCCGCTATTAACGTTAACTGAAAAAGATGCAACCGGAGACTGCGCGTACGTTATCACAGAAACAAAAAGCAATAAACTACTTAAAATATTTTTTTTCAACACTATTCTCTGACTCTTCATGACTTCTGAATGAATGAATGTTGTACGTATGTTTTAGGCAAAGGGTTCGGTACATAATTATTTTGTTATTAATTTCTGAAAATCCATTGCCACAGGAAATTATTGGGTTGGAAGTAAATTGTAAGATTTCTTGAAATTTTAACTGGTTTTATTCATTATCAGAGATAGGTTCACCTATGGAGCCTAGGACTTAAATCCTTAATTTTGCCGCCTTAAACTGATTTTTTATTAATGATTATTACCGAAGAAGATAAAGTAGAAGTTTACGGGGCGAGAGTACATAACCTTCAGAATATTGATGTAAGTTTTCCAAGAAATAAGCTAATAGTTATTACAGGATTGAGCGGAAGCGGAAAAAGCTCCCTGGCTTTTGACACATTGTATGCTGAAGGACAGCGCAGGTACATGGAAACTTTTTCTGCGTATGCACGCCAGTTTTTAGGCAACATGGAGCGTCCGGATGTGGATAAGATCACCGGGTTGAGTCCTGTAATTTCTATCGAACAAAAAACCACTAATACCAATCCACGGTCAACAGTGGGTACTGTTACGGAGATTTATGATTTCATGCGATTGCTTTTTGCTCGTGCATCGGATGCTTTTTCTTTTATGACTGGTGAGAAGATGATTCGCCAGACAGATGAACAAATTATCAATATCATCATGGAGCAGTTTGACGGCAAAAATTTATTGCTGCTTGCTCCTGTTGTTAAAGGACGTAAAGGGCATTACCGCGAATTGTTTTTGCAAATTGCTCAGCAGGGTTTTGTCCGCGTGCGCATTGATGGAGTACTCACAGAACTCAAACGTGGATTACAGGCAGATCGTTATAAAACGCACGATATTGAAACTGTTGTTGACCGCATTCAGGTAAATGATGATATGCGATTCCGTATTGCGGACAGCATTCGTACAGCTTTGAAATATGGAAAAGGCTCTATGATGATTCTGGATGAGGAAACAAATGTTGTGCGTCATTTCAGTCAGCATTTAATGTGTCCTACCTCCGGTATTTCCTATGACGAACCAGCACCTAATGCTTTTTCATTCAACTCACCTTATGGTGCATGCAGAAAATGTAACGGCCTGGGTACAATCCCTGAGATTGATATGAAAGCCGTTATTCCTGATAACAAATTAAGTATTAAACAAGGCGGAATAATTCCATTGGGTGACTATAAGGACAATTGGATTTACAGCCAGTTGCAAACGATTGGAAAACGATATGGATTCACACTTAACACTCCTATCGTTGATATTTCAGATGAAGCAATGAATGTTATCCTTTACGGATCGAATGAAGTATTTACGGTTGATAAAGAATTTACTCCGGGAGAGGTGAACAGTTATAATCTGAGCTTTGATGGAATCGTAAGTTTCATTGGAGCACAGATGGAAAATGAATTTGCTTCAACTAAAATTAAAAAATGGGCGCAGCGTTTTATGACTTCGACCGCTTGTCCTGAGTGTAAAGGTTCAAGGTTAAAAAAAGAATCGCTTTACTTTAAAATTAAGGACAGCAATATTGCAGAGCTTGCCAATATGGACATCATCACATTGCAGCAATGGTTTGATGTATTAGAACCGCAACTCAGCAAGAAGCAACAAACCATTGCTCATGAAGTGATCAAAGAAATACGCAAACGCATAAAATTTTTATTGGATGTAGGTTTGGATTATCTCACTTTAAACCGGAGTGCAAAATCATTATCGGGAGGAGAATCACAACGCATACGTTTGGCAACACAAATAGGATCGCAGTTAGTTGGCGTGATGTATATCCTGGATGAGCCAAGCATCGGATTACATCAACGTGACAACGTTCGATTAATTAATTCATTAAAGGAATTGCGTGATGTTGGTAATACAGTAATTGTTGTGGAACACGATCGCGAAACCATACTTGC
>JANLUX010000425.1:0-41378 GCA_031363705.1 Bacteroidota bacterium | reverse complement strand
TGCATGGGCAATGCGATTAGTAACTGAGAGAATTGCCAACACAGGTCAGTATGAAGTATCCAGATTACCCGGACATCCATTGCAGGAACTAACTTATGTACTTGTCTGGAATCGTGGAGCTGCAACTTATAACATGCTCACCGTTTTATTAAGCACCGCAGCCATTGCTTTTTTTATGCTGACATTACGAAAGCTTCAGATCACAAATTATTTATGGGCAGGTATTGCAATGGGATTTGTTCCGGTGGTATATATCAACAGTACCAATGCACTGGATTACACATGGGCTTTATGTTTTTTAATGATGAGCTTTTATTTTATTGTTTGCAATAATTATTGGATTGCCGGAATGTTTATCGGGCTTGCAGTTGGCTGCAGAATTACATCCGGAGCAATGTTGATTCCTTTTATTTATCTGACTTGGTGTATTAGCCAAAATACTGATAATAAATCTCTCAGAGAAAGCGTGATGCCGAACCAAGTTGGGCATGACGACAATTACGCAATGAAAAACATTATTAAACTAACAATTGCAACCTTGTTTTTTTCACTCTTGTTATTTCTCCCAGTGATAAAAGTGTACGGACTGAATTTCTTTCAGTACTATGAACATTTTCCTCTGCCATCATTTGCTAAAAATTTTTATAAAGGAACATTTGCTGTTTGGGGAACATTGGGTTTTATAATCGTAATGACAGCAGCTTTGATTTCTTTTCTAAAAATTAATTTAAAAGAAATTTTTTTGCAACACAAAAAAATAATTTACATGAGTTTGATTGTTGTACTGATTTATACAGCAGCGTTTATAAAGCTTCCGCTCAAAGCAGCGTTTATGATTCCACTGATACCTTTTGTTGTTTTACTATTTGCAATCACGCTTTCGCAGAAACAGTTTAAATTATTTTCATTGACAATGATTGTCAGTTCATTTTTCTTTGGTATCAATCTTTATGATCCTTACCGGGCTGCCGCTGCTTCATCATTATCAATTCAAAAAACTTTTTCAAATCAATCCGTTTCATTTGATTTTTTACAAGGACCTGTTATTGCTGATTACCTCAAGAGAAAACAGCAAATGGCTTATGCTGATAAACTGATACAAAAGTCATCAACCATCAAAAACAAAACGCTGATCATTGCTGGTTGGTGGATGGCAAATATTTTAGTGCAACAACAAGGAAGAAGTAACACCAATGTGATCTATCGTTATTATCTTCCCGAAAACGAATTAAAATATTTTCAAGATCACGATTATAAAATTTTTTATCTGCCACAGCAGGATGAATATAATGATCTGCGATATGGTGGAAACTTTACCAAACATTATGCTTCTTTGCTACACATTTAAAAAAGAAAAATGAAAATCACCATCATAGGTTGTGGAAACATGGGACTTGCTTTTGCGCGTTCTTTTATAAAATATGATATTGTTCAACGGAATGATTTATTGCTTGTCGCTAAAAGTGATGAACGAAAACATACTTTAGAAACATTGAACATTGGTCGTGTAATTTCCTCTTTAACTGAAGAAGTTTCTTCCAGTGATATTGTTCTGATCTCTGTTAAGCCACAGGATTATCCATCCATTGCCTCCACATTAAAATCGGTAATCAAACCAAATAATGTGGTGCTTACTATCATGGCTGGCATCCGCATGGCAACCATTGAAAAAGATTTGAATCATACCAACATCGTTCGTGCCATGACAAATTCACCTGCTGAATTAGGATTGGGAATGACCGCATACACCAATCATCCGGCAATGGATTTTAATTTAATCCGCAAAGCAGAATCATTGCTATCAACAACAGGAAGAATAGTTTATTTAGAACGCGAAGATTTGTTAGATGCTGTAACTGCATTGAGCGGAAGCGGACCTGCTTATTTTTATTATTTCTTAAAACACATGGTGGATGTTGGCAAGAGAATGGGGTTTGAAGAAGCTACCAGTACCATGCTTGTTAAACAAACGATGATTGGTGCTTATCACCTCGTAAATAATGCAACCAAATCATTAGACGAACTAATTCAGATAGTAGCTTCACAAGGAGGAACTACGGAAGCAGCATTAAAAGTTTTTGAAGAAAATAATTTAGGTGCCAATATTGAAAAAGGAATTCTTGCAGCAGAAAAAAGAGCAAAAGAATTGAGTAAATAATTTACTTTATCATATCAAAAGCAGACAGCTTTTTTCTCCATTCATCAGGAATTTCTACTGATTCCTTAATCTCATAATTATAACACACCAAAGTGGAAACACCGGTTGCAATTTCTGTTTCTTGATTTCCTTTAAACGCAACCAACATATATTCAAGGTCAAAACTTTTATTACCTAACCGCGAACATTTTGTGTAGGCATAAACCTCATCATTAATCAACAATGGATTTTTATAATCAATCACCATACGTGCCAGAATAATACCCTCTTTATTCCAGTTTATATCCTTTCTCACTACATCCCTGAAATAGTGAATGCGTGCAAGTTCAAAATAAGTGAAGTGATTGGCGTTATTTACATGACCCATCACATCCCCGTCTTTAAACCTAAGCTGGACGGGTATTTTATGTTTGAAGGGATTCGATTTAAGATCGCTTGTCATTTTAATTTATTTGAATTTTCAGTCAGGTGTTTGTCAAAATTTAGCACCTGATGTTAAAGAAAAGGTGAACTTACGTATATTTGATATACCTGAAAAACAAATATAATTTCAGAAATTATAAACACTACACCATGAAAACAAACTTACTCACCTTATTAATTTTTGCAATTGCTTCCGTTTTATATTCCTGTACCAAAGAATCGGATGACAATTATGCATCTCAAAATGCATCTGATAACACGCTAACTGCTTTTGAAAGAAAAATAATTATTTCCAACTGCTCCAGTCATTCCGGATGTCATAGTGGTGCCCGGTTAACGCAGGTGGCAAATATGCAGGAAACTGATTTTTTACTTAAGAAGAACATCAGTTCCTCACATTACGGTCTTTGTGATCGCAATAAATTGCAATCATGGTTTAATGGAGAAGATCAAAAATAACATTTAGCCCATCTTTTAGTTCTTCCTTATATTCGCGGTGATTTAAATACCGCAATGAAAAATCTTCTTTATAGTTACTGGCTTGTAATTTTTTTTGTGATGTTTTGCAGTTGCAAGAGATCAATAAAAGGAGAAGGAGCAGTTGTTACCGAAACCAGGGATATTACTGATGCCACTGAAATTGAACTTTCCATTCCAGCCATTGTAAATTTTGTGGAAGCCGATAGTTTCAGTTGTGTAATTGCTGCCCAGAAAAATATTTTAGAATCAATTAAAACCAAAGTGAGTGGCGGTGAGCTCACCATTGAATCGGATAAAAATTTTAATATTAACAAACCTGTTCAGATTGTTATTTCGCTTCCTAAAATCAGTGCAATTACCCTAAATGGTTCCGGTGAAATTTCCGGAATTAATAATCTCCATGATAAACAGCTTGAACTGGAGTTAAATGGTTCAGGGAAAATAAAGCTAAGCGGAAAAATATTAGATATTGAAAGTGTTATTAATGGCTCAGGCGAAATTTATATCAAAGGAAAATGCGATCAGCAAAAGATCAGCATAAATGGTTCGGGTGATTTTCACGGGTATGAATTAGAAAGTGCTAATTCCAGAATTGAAATAAACGGTTCGGGTGATGCAGAGGTTAACGTATCCGATGAGTTAAAAGCGAATTTAACAGGCAGTGGTAATATTCGCTACAAAGGAAACCCGCATATTAAATCAGACATAACAGGCAGCGGTAATGTTCAAAAAATTGAATAGATGAAAAACACACACATTAAAATTACCCTTGTTTTAGCGCTGGTATTCCATATCACGTTTTCCAACGCTCAGGCAAAGTATGATGTTACTTTGAAAAACGATACGGTTTATAATAATGGAGTACCACAATTTATTTGTAACGCAAAAGGAAGTGCAAAGGGCAGTTTTTATTCGCTGCGGAATCTTGACAACAAAACGGAAGCAATGCTGATATTGATACCGGAGAAAGAAAAAATAAAATTCAGCGGAACATTCCCTTTGTTGCAAGTGCAGTATTCATGTCTTTATCCCCAAATGGAAATTATCACATTACTTGACTCTTATATCCGTAACAAGGTTTTTGTAAATGGACACGCAACTTTAATTGGATTGCAGGCTTATTGCAATGAACGCGGACTTCCTCTTAACAAAATCCAGCAACGCAAAGTACAAAAGCCCGGTATGAATGATAGTTTAATGATTGCAAGAGCAAAAGAAGATGCTTTGAACCAGGTTAAGTTTACTTTTCATAATAATGCGAATAAGCCGGTTCGTGTTTTCATTGGTAATAAACCCAAAGGCGGAAGCGGAAGAGTACAGATAATACCTCCTCATGGAGATTTAAATGAACATGCACGAAAAACAGAAAAGATTTTTTTACTCAATGATGCAGGTGATGAAGTAAAATCTATCCCTGTTACTGATTCACTAAAGCGTATTGTGATCAAAGCATCTGTTGATGGTTTTGAGTAGTGAGTGCAAATGAAATTACTTTTTCTTACCTCCAGGTTTCCATTCCCGATAGAAAAAGGAGATAAACTCAGAGCCTATTATTTAATTAAATACCTCAGCCGTTATCACGATATTTATCTTTTTGCAATTACGGATAAGCAACCTGATCAAAGCAGTATAAACGAAGTTGCTCCCTATTGCAAAGCAATTCATGTTGAACAAATAAGCGTTGTTCAATCTATTCAACAGATGCTTGTGGCAATAACCACCGCAGTTCCGTTCCAGGTTGCATACTTTACCCGCAACAGCGTAAAAAAAAAATTAGCTGAATTTGTCAAAACACATCATCCTGACAAAGTTTTTTGCCACCTCATTCGAATGGCAGATTATATAGATGATGTTCAGCTGCCTGAAGGAATAATTGATTACATGGATGCCTTTGGTAAAGGAGTGGAAAGGCTGGCACAACACAGTGCCTGGTGGAAAAGAATGCTGTTGAAGGTAGAAGAGCTGCGTGTGAAAAAATATGAAGCCACCATTTTTAATCAATTCAAACATCATTTAATTATTTCTGAACAGGACAGGGATTTCATTCAGCATCCATTGAACAATACCATTAAGGTAATTCCTAACGGTGTTGATTTGGATTATTACCAACCACAACTATCAGATAAAAAATTTGATCTTTTATTTATTGGCAATATGGCTTATCCGCCTAACATCGAAGCAGCCTCTTACGCTGTAAATAAAATTATCCCGTTGCTACAAAAATACAAACCTGATGTTTCAATGTTAATTGCCGGGGCAACCCCTTCCAGGCAGGTTCGTAATTTACAAAGTGAGAAGATAGTGGTAACAGGTTGGATAGATGATGTGCGTTCTGTTTTTTCCTCATCAGCAATTATGATTGCCCCCATGTTGATCAGTATTGGATTGCAGAATAAAATTCTGCAGGCTATGGCAATGAAAACCCCTTGTGTTATTTCACGCCTTGCTAACAATGCAATAGGAGCTCCGGAAAATTGTGTGCGTGTTGCTGATAATCCGCAGCAATATGCTGATATGATTATTGATTTATTAAACAATCCGGATAAAGCTCAGGAGATGGCTGAACACGCTTATACATTTGTAAAGCAGAATTTTTCATGGGAAAATAATGTTGAAAAAATAAATCAGTTGCTTTAAGGTTTTATATCATTCATCGAATTTCTTTTCTTCTGAAATTCTTCAATCACCTTTCCTATCACCTCTTTTAGTTTATTCAAATCAATACTGAGTTGTTCGCGAGTACGTTTTTTCTCTCTGAAATTCTCGATATTACGGATGGTATCGCGAAGACTGATGATTCCGGCACCATCCAAAGTAGGTTTTATTTTATGCGCAATAGAACATATACTGTCAATTTCATTGCGCTCAAAATGATCGAGCATTTGTGCAATTAAAGGTGGAATGGTATCAATAAAAATATCCAGCATGCGTTTTATAAATGCCTCGTTGTTCCTCACATTGTTTCTTAATAATGAAAGATCATACAGGCTTTCGTTATTTGACACAGGCTTTCTGCGTGTAGGAAACCGCGGACGCTGAAGGCTCGTTATCAGCGATGGATTGGAAAGCTTTATTTGTGCTGCTATTTTGGTAAACAACGTTTCTTCTTTATATGGTTTTATCAGCAAGTCAGACATACCTTCAGATAAATATTTTTTATGAAGTATTCTGCTGGGGTTTGCCGTTAATGCAATGATGGGAACATTTGCTTTACGTGAATCAGATAATTTACGTATCAGCTTAGTGGTTTCCACACCATTTAACTCAGGCATTTGTATATCCATTAACACTATATCATAGTTAAACTGAGTAAGGAGTGATAATGCTTCTTTTCCATTATTTGCAAGATCTACAATAAATCCCCAGTCCTGCAACATTGCTTCTGTTACGTATTGATTTAGCCTGTTGTCCTCTGCCATTAATACCCGCAATTTGCCCAGACTTGTATATTCAATATGTGAAGCTGACTTAGGAATAACCACATCAGTTGGTGCTTTTTTATAAGGAATTTGAAATCTGAAATCACTGCCTTTGCCGGTCTGGCTTGTAACCCAAATCCGTCCTCCCTGCATTTCCACAAGGTTTTTACTGATCGCAAGACCTAATCCGGTTCCTCCATATTTACGTGATGTATCAGGAGTTGCCTGCGTGAAACTCTCAAATATTTTTTCTGCCTTATCCGCGGCTATCCCTATTCCGGTATCTCTGATAGAAAATTCTATTGTAAGCTGCTCAGCATCTTCTGAAATAATTGCACAACTCATTTCTACTTTTCCATGCTCTGTAAATTTAATTGCATTACTAAGCAGGTTAAGCAATATCTGATTCAGGCGATGTGGATCACCAATCACAACCGGAAATGGTTCCGAGGGCAAATAGAAATGTAATCCAAGATCTTTTTCTTCTGCTTTATACATCTGGGTTTGAAGTGCTGTATCAGCGGTGTTCTCCAGCTTGAATGGTATTTTTTCAATACTTAGTTTACCTGATTCAATTTTTGCTATGTCTAAAATATCATTAACAATCATTAACAGATTGTCGGCAGTAATGCGTAGAATATCGAGATAGCTTCGCTGTTTTAAATCAAGCTTTGTTTTTTGAAGCAGTCGTGTCATTCCTAAAATCCCGTTGATTGGTGTACGTATTTCATGGCTTACATTGGCAAAAAAAGTTTCTTTATCACGGGCTGATTCTTCTGCCTGCTGTTTGGCAGTTACCAATTCCTGTTCTGCTTTTTTACGGTCAGTAACTTCCAGCACAGTGCCGAAGAGCTTGATCACATTGCCTTTCTCATCAATCAACGGTTTGCATAATGCATGAATGGTTTTTACTATGCCATCATTACTTACCACCCTGTGATCCATTTCATAAGCAATACCATTTACCAGTGCCCTCTCAATATTTGCCATTACTTTATCGAGATCGTCAGGGTGAATATGGCTCAGGTACTCGTGATAAGAAGGTCCTTGTGATGAAGGAGTAACCCCAAACAAACGATATACCTCATCCGACCAATTGATTGCCTGTGTTACCAAATCAAATTCCCAATTGCCGAAACGCGCCATCCGTTGCGCTTCTTTCATTCTTATCTCATTCAGCTTAAGCTGTTCTTGTGCATGCTTACGTTGGGTAATATCAGTGGAGATAGCAAGCACATACACATCGCCATTGGGCTGCAAAAGCGGAATCTTAACTGTATCATACCAAAGTATTTCACCATTGGGAAGTGTAAAAAATTCTTCCATGTGAATTTCTTTTTGGGTTTTAATCACTTCCTCATCCACTTTACTATAACGATCAGTGTCCTTTTTGTTGGAATGGATTTCATAATTCCATTTATTTAAAACCTGGTCAAGGGTATATCCAAAAGTTTTACAAAAAGCATCATTAGCCCATATGAATTTACCGGTTTTGTCCTTGATAAAAATTATTGAAGGAGTTACATTAATTACCTGGTAAAGAAAATCTTTGTTAACAATGAGCAATTGTTCTATTGCTGATTGATACAAATTTGTGTTATTTAATAAAAGCATTTTTACAAAGTATTTTTTATGCGAAAGAGTTTTAAACCTTTCCTTCTTTCATCAAACGATAAATTGTTGACTTTCCCACCTTGAGTTTATCCGCCACTTTTAAAACATTATTATCATACTTGCTAAGGTAATGTCTGATTATTCTTCCTATATAATTATCAAGCGTTAATTCTTCTGTGAGCAAGTCAGCAACGGAAGTGGAGAGTGTAAATGTAATGGCATCGGGTTGAATAATATCTTCATCACTCATTACCACAGAGAGCTCCACAATTGCTTTTAATTCTCTCACGTTTCCCGGAAAGGTATAACCAAGTAATTTTTTTTGTGATGCAGTGGAAAGTGTTTTGCGTTTCATTTTATTATCCTTGCAAAACTCATCAATGAGGCGTTTTGCAATTAATAGCACATCGCTGTTTCGTTCGCGAAGCGAGGGAAGATGAATAGGCAAACCCAACAAACGGTAATACAAATCTTCTCTGAAATTTCCTTTCCTGGTTTCTTCGGTTAAGTTTTTATGTGTTGCCACAATGATGCGTACATCCACCGGCACGGCCTGGTTGCTGCCTACACGTGTAATTTCCTTTTCCTGCAATACACGCAGCAGTTTCGATTGCAGGCTTATATCAAGCTCTGCTATCTCATCCAGAAACAATGTGCCACCATGTGCTTCTTCAAACTTTCCCTTTCTGCGTGCAATAGCCCCGGTAAAGGCACCCTTCTCATGACCGAAAAGATCACTCTCAATTAAATCCCGCGGAATAGATGCAACATTAACAGGTAAAAAAGCTTTATGGCTTCGGGCAGAATTATAATGAATGGCTTTTGCAACCAGTTCCTTGCCGGTACCTGTTTCTCCTGAAAGACTTACTGTAATATTTGTACGCGCTGCTTTATCCATCATTACAAAAACGCGTTTCATTACATCACTGTTACCGATGATGGCTTTGCCGAAGTTATAACGCTGTCCAATTTCCTCGCGTAATTGTTCAACTTCTTCTTTGAGCAATAAATTTTTACGGATATTATTTACGGTGTTCCATAAACGGTTGCGTGCATCATCATCTTTAACAATGTAATCGTAAGCACCTTTTTTAAGCAGATCAATGGCAGTATTAATATTTTCCTGTGCACTGATAATTATGACCTGTATGCTAGGATTAAACTCCAGTATTTTTTTTAATACCTCATCCCCATTCATATCAGGTAAGGTATAATCCAGTGTGATAACACACGGATGCCGGTGCAATTGAGCCAGGCACTCACGTGCAGTGGAGAATTTAATTACCTCGTAATCAGGATTAAGTGAAAGATGATAAACCAAAAGCTCAGCATACCATGCATCATCTTCAACAACAAATATTTTAAAACTTTCAGCCAAAAGAAAATGAGTTTAATGGTTTAAGGTTTAAAGTTTCCAGCGAATGTAACCTACCCACAACTTGTAACCTGTAAATCATAACAGAGTTCAAAGATACGGCAGCAAAAGAATTTATTTAATTAAATTTACAAGTTCAAAAGGCTACTGTTATGGCTGAGAAGCATATGCATATACTACTTGCTGATGATGATGAAGATGATTGTTTTTTCTTTAAGGATGCCGTAAAAGAAATAACATCTGATATTCAATTGCACATTGTATCTAATGGTGATGACCTTTGGGAGTATCTGCACAATCATGAATCGAATTTACCGGATATAATTTTTTTAGATATGAATATGCCCGGTAAAACCGGAACTGAATGTCTTGAAAAAATCCGTGGCAATAAAAAATTTAAGGATATTCCCATAGTAATCTATTCCACCTCAGGTGTGGATAAAGATGTGGATGCCTCCTTTCGATATGGAGCAAACATTTACATTAAAAAACCAACAGAATTTGTGAAGCTTAAAAAAATGATAAGTGATGTGATTAATACTGACTGGCAAAAACACCCACCGCGTTCAGGCAGGGATAATTTTTTAATGCGTTGAAGATGCATGTTTAACATCGCCATTTTTGCTTCGGGCAAAGGCAGCAATGCTGATAATATTTGTACTTACTTTAAAAATCATCCTTCGATTAAAGTGAGTTGCATTCTTTCAGATCGCAAAGAAGCAGGAGTTTTTAGTGTTGCAGAAAAGCATCATGTTCCCTCAGTGTATCTTTCAAAAGAATTACTCCATACCCCAAAGGAAATTTTAAATATCCTACATTCTCATCAAATTCAATTTATCGTGTTAGCGGGCTATTTGAAATTGATGCCTGCTGAAATTATTAATGCGTATAAAAATAAAATCATCAATATCCATCCTGCATTGTTACCAAAATATGGCGGCAAAGGAATGTATGGTATGAAGGTGCACGAAGCTGTTTGCAGTGCAGGGGAAACACAAACAGGAATTACGATCCATCATGTGAATGAACATTATGATGAGGGAGATATTGTTTTTCAGGCAAAGGTGATTGTGGAGAAAACCGACACTCCCGGGATGGTGGCTGAAAAAATCCACAACATGGAAATGAAACACTTGCCAGAAGTGATTGAAGAATTAATAAGACCATAATCTACAATTTCCCTGCAAGCACGCAAGTCTTTTTATATTTTTTTACATCTCCTTTCAAATCGAAAGCTTCCATATAAATAATATAAATACCAATTCGTGCTTTTTCATTTTTATCAGTGATGCCATTCCAGCTCCATGAACCATCAGTTCCTAATAATTGATTTTTTACAAGATGCGTAATCAATCTTCCACGATCATCAAATACATCCACATTTGCTGTGAAGCCGGGCTCATCAAAATGATAAGTGATATTTGTTACATCATTGGTTCCATCATTATCAGGAGAAAAAATTTCAGGATCAACAGTAATTGAACTTCCATCACCTATTACTTCGCTGTATTGAGAATTACGTAAGCCGGGAGTTGCAAAACCGGAAGTTTCAGAGGCTGAATGCCAGTTGCTTTTGTCTTGTGTTGTCCGGTTTGGATTGATTCGCTCAAGCGACACTCCGTGCAAATCATTCAACAATGGAAATTGCCATGATGAATAATAATGCAACTGGTCAATAGTGTGTGATGCTGCATCCTGTAAAACGATAATGTCTTCATCAGTTAAAAGATCAGGAAGATTCATTTGAATAAATGCATTTGGATCAGTGGTGTATTGACTTTTTACTGCATCAGGTTTGTCAGTTAACACAAGATAATGATAAGGAAGTAAAACATAACACTCAGTTGTGATCTCCACCGGAGGATCAGCTATACCTGTTGTTAAATCAATACGCGTTATTCGCAAATCCTTTACATCAATCGCTTTGTTGCTTCTGTTATACAGTTCCACAAATTCAGCACCTCCTGTTTTGGCGCTGAACAATATTTCATTAATAACTACATCACCTGAATCTGCATTTTGTCCCCATTGAAAAAAAGTAGAGTTGGTTCCGATCATATTTCCAGGACAATCAGCAACTGCAGGGCTTATTTTTATTTCGATTACACCGTTTTGAGTTATTATATTAAAAGGAGTAGTGAGGGTAACAGAAAGAAAATCAGCCGCTGGAACAGCGTTGATTGGTGTGTTAATTCCCGAACTTGTTTGCAAAATATAATTGTTAATATTACTCAATGCAGTGTCAGCAAGCGGTTCACTAAAAAACAACTGTACGTGATTTGAGTCAGTAGGACAGGCATGCAAAACTGCGGGGGCAACATTATCAATCAATGCTCCATCAATACTGTTTATACTTCCGGGTGTTCCTCCTTTTATATCAACACTTGCTTTCCAGTTTAATTTATTGATACATGTAAAATCAGGATCAATGCGTTCAATACTCCAGCCTCCTCCACTTTTTGTTAAGTCCTGGTAAAATGTTTCATCATAAAAAACCTGATCAATAATTTTAGAAGTATTATCCCTCAGTGTGAGTGTTTCTCCTCCTGTATTATTCAAGGACGGAAATGAAGAGAAACCAATAGCAGTACCGTAAGCTGAAAATGCAACCTGGCTGGAACTGCTGCAGATGATTATAAAACCTCCGGGTAAAATAGTTTGACTTCCAAACGAAACAGAAGAACTTGCATCAGAAAAAGTCCATCCGCTTAAATCAAATGTTTTATTACTCCTGTTAAATAATTCAACATACTCTCCTCCGGCAGGTAAGCCAACAGCAGGATCAGGATCAGCCATTATTTCGTTAATTACTAAATCAAAAGCTGATGGTGTAACAGGAACTGTATAAGTGAATGTTGCAATACTGTTTGCAACGATAGCGTTCAGCGCAATGTCTATTACGTTATTTACAACAAGTGTATCAATTACACCTGATGGAAAACTTCCTGCAAAACTTAAATGAACAAGAGAAAGATTAGATGCATCACGTTGTGCCGTTTGTGGTGAACCAATATTATTTACTGAATAATTTGAAATTGTTTCAGCAGAAGTTTGATCCACTGGTTCGCTAAAAAAAACATCTAATGAAGAACTGTTAATTACTGTTACACTATTAATTTGCGGAGGAACGGTATCTGTGATAATTGAACCCACATATATGTCATCAAAAAAATGTTTTCCAAAAAAACTTGATGTTGATTGTGTAATAGATATTCCAAAAAAATTGCTGGTTGTATAGGTGTTGTCATTTACAATTCCTTCGGTAAAATAAGTATTTCCTATACCGGTATTATCGTCTTCAAGGCTCCAGTCATTAACAGCGTTTCTCTTTACCCTTATTCTAAACTCATTATTGCTGCTTGTAGGCTGTGACCGACCATCCACTCCATCAATTATTTTAACTATTGAATTACCATCCTTTCTGTATAATGAAATTTCATCGGGTGTTCCTCCGATTCTTACAAAATATCCATTCAAAGCTGATTTTAAATTTATTTGATCAGAGATTAAAAATATATCAACATAGTTAGCTGAAGAAGTTGAAAAGGTGAGCTTAACATACAATTCCCACTGTGCATTGTTTGCAAGAGCAGAAGAAGTGCTTAAATAAAATGTATTGTTTGTTGTGCTGCTGTTTGATTGCAACTGGTTGGAAGCATTCACAATAAAAAGCGAATCATCACCACTCCAGGTTGGGTTTGCATTAAAATTTCCATCATTAAAATCATCCGTAAACTGCGCTTGTGCAGCAATGGTAAAAAACAAAAACAGCAAACCGAACGTATAAGTCTTTATCATGAAATTAAATCTAATTTTGGCAGCGTTGAAAGTATAAAAATAAGCATCACCAAATGAAAGTAGCAATTGTAGGAGCCACCGGATTGGTAGGCGGTAAAATGTTAGAGATATTGGAAGAACGAAATTTTCCGGTAACGGAACTCATTCCTGTAGCTACTGAAAAATCTGTTGGTAAGCTGGTTCGCTTTCGCGGAAACGATTATAAAGTGGTTAGCATGAAGGATGCCATCGCAATGAAACCGCAGATCGCATTGTTTTCAGCAGGAGGAAATACTTCACTCGAGTACGCGCCACAGTTTGCTGAAGTTGGAACTATTGTGATTGATAATTCATCAGCATGGAGGATGGATGCAACCAAAAAATTAGTGGTTCCTGAAATCAATGCAAATGCGCTCACCTCAAAAGATAAAATTATCGCAAACCCAAATTGTTCCACTATACAAATGGTGGTTGCATTAAATCCTTTGCATAAAAAATATAAAATAAAACGCATTGTTGTTTCCACTTATCAGTCCGTTTCAGGTACCGGAAAAAAAGCAGTTGATCAATTGATGAATGAACGCAAAGGAATTAATGGAGAGATGGCTTATAAATACCCTATTGATCTGAATGCAATACCACAGGTAGATGTTTTTTTAGAAAGCGGCTACACCAAAGAAGAAATGAAAATGGTGAATGAAACACGAAAGATTTTAGGTGATGAAAGTATTGGTGTTACAGCTACTACCGTCCGTATTCCTGTTAAAGGCGGACACAGTGAAGCTGTGAATGTGGAGTTTGAAAATGATTTTGACCTGAAAGAGGTTAGGAATATTTTACAACAAACTTCAGGAGTGGTTGTAACGGATGATATTGCCAGCAATCAATACCCGATGCCATTATATGCCGAAGGAAAAGATGAAGTGTTTGTGGGTCGCTTACGCAGAGATGAATCCCAGCCTAAAACTTTAAATATGTGGATTGTGAGTGATAATTTAAGAAAAGGAGCTGCTACAAATGCAATTCAGATCGCAGAATATATTATTCGCCACGGGCTTTCCAATAGTAATTTCCACTAATCATTTTTTGTATTCTCCTGAGTACAAAAGGATTGAATCCCAAAGAAATTTAAGATAGATTGAAGGAATCCGCTCGATAAAGTACCTTTTTATCAAATCTACAGGTTTTTACACCACCTGACTTATCAACATTTTATACATTTGCACCCCTTCTGTTGTTAATAACCATTTGCGACAGTCGGCATTTAAATACATTAAAATGGAAAAACGTTCTGATTTTGTAATACCATTTGCCGGCTTGTCAATGGGCGAGCATCATTTTGATTACCAGATTAATGATTCGTTCTTTAAAGGATATGAACATCCATTGCTTGAAAGAGCGCAGGTGAAAGTGCACGTTACTTTCTTAAAAAGTGCACATAATCTTCAGCTCACTTTTCAATTTAATGGCAGCATAAGAGTGGAATGCGGAAGATGCCTGGAGGAGTTTGACTTACCTTTGGATGTTGAAAAGCACCTGCTGGTGAGGCAGGTAAGTGGTGAAGCTGAGGAAGTAGTGGATGAGGAAGTTCTCAATATCTCTGACAGGGATCAGACATTGGATCTTGCCCAGCACATATATGATTACCTGAGTCTTCAGGTTCCGCTCAATCCTATACATCCGGATAATGAGAAAGGAGAGCCTGAATGTGATCCTAAAGTAATGGAGTTATTAAATAAAGTAACTGTTAATCCCCCATCTTCAAAAGATGATCCGCGCTGGGACGCACTTCGTAAAATAAAATTAAATTAAAGAATTTTAATATTTAGCAACATTTAAAAAAATGCCGCATCCTAAACACAAAATTTCAAAAAGCCGCAGAGACAAAAGAAGAACTCATGATAAAGCGGTAGCTCCTACTGTAGCGGTTGATTCGCAAACAGGCGAAGCACACTTATGGCATCGTGCACACTGGCATGAGAACAAGCTTTATTACAAAGGAAAAGTTGTAATGGAGCGTGAAGCTTAAATAGTTTACGGTTTATAGTTTACTGTTTTGAAGTTGCTTTCTGCACTGAACCGTAAACTATAAACTGTAAATTGTAAACCCTAAAAAATGAAAATCGGTATTGACATCATGGGCGGTGACTATGCCCCTCATGAAATCATTCTCGGCAGCATTCAGGCACTGCAGGAATTACCTGCTGATGTAAAGCTTGTGCTTTTTGGTGAACAGCAGGCAATAACTGAAACTTTTTCAAAACACGGGGCTGATATAAACAAAGTAGAAGTGGTTCCTACCACTGAAGTGATTGCAATGGATGCACACGCAACCCGCGCCATCTCTCAAAAACCTGATTCAAGCATTAGCAAAGGTTTTGAATACCTTAAGAAAGGCTACATAGATGCTTTTGCAGGAGCTGGTAACAGTGGAGCTATGATGGTGGGTGCAATGTTCAGTGTAAAAACTATACCTGGTATTTTACGTCCTGCAATCTGTTCAGTGGTTCCTAAAGAGGACGGTGGATGGGGAATTTTTCTTGATGCTGGCGCTAATGCTGATTGCAAACCCGAGGCTTTGCAGCAATTTGCTGTATTGGGAAGTTTGCTGATGGAACATGTTTACCAAAAGCAAAATCCTAAAGTGGGTTTAATGAATATTGGTGAAGAGGAAGAGAAAGGAAATATGTTGAGCCTGGCAGCTCATCAGTTATTAAAGACAACCAAAGAAATAAATTTTATAGGAAATATTGAAGGCCGCGATTTATTTAATGACAAGGCTGATGTAATTGTTTGCGATGGATTTACCGGAAATGTAATTCTGAAACTTGCTGAGTCATTTTACAGCCTTATGCGTAAGCGAAATATAAAGAACGAATACTTTGAACGGTTTAATTATGAAAATTACGGAGGCACACCCATACTTGGCGTAAATGCTCCGGTAGTAATTGCACATGGAATTTCAAATGCACGTGCAATTAAGAATATGATTTTTATTACTAAAAGAATTACCGAAGCAGGGCTTTGTGAAAAAATTGCAAATGCGCTGCATGAAAGCATTACTAACTGATACTATATGACCGGAATAAAAGCAGCTATAACAGCTGTTGAAGGATGGGTTCCCGATTACGTGCTGACCAACCAGGAACTGGAGAAGATGGTTGAAACGAACGATGAGTGGATACAAAGCCGTACCGGTATTAAAGAACGCAGAATTTTAAAAGGAGAAGGACTCGGCACATCAGATATGTGCGTGCATGCTGTGAATGCGCTCCTGCGTAAAAAAAATATTCAACCTGATGAGATAGAGTTGCTTATTTGTGCAACCACCACTCCTGATATGCAATTTCCGGCTACCGCCAATATTATTTGTGATAAGGTTGGAATTAAAAAAGCGTTCAGCTATGATATCAATGCTGCCTGCTCTGGTTTTCTTTTTGCATTGGCAACAGGATCAAAATTTGTTGAATCCGGACAGTATAAAAAAGTGATTGTGGTGGGTGGAGATAAAATGTCGTCCATAGTTGATTATACTGATCGTGCAACCTGCATTATTTTCGGTGATGGTTGTGGTGCAGTATTGCTGGAACCAAACACTGAAGGATACGGGATTATTGATACGATATTAAAGACAGATGGCTCCGGTAGAGTTTATCTGCATCAGAAAGCAGGCGGAAGTGTAAAACCTGCAACGCATGCTTCAGTGGATGCAAAAGAACATTTCATTTTTCAGGACGGACAACCTGTATTTAAGTTTGCAGTAACCAACATGGCAGACGTATCCGCAGAATTAATGGAGAAGAACAATTTATCAGGTGATGATGTTTCGTGGCTTGTTCCGCATCAGGCAAATAAGCGTATCATTGATGCAACAGCAAGGCGCATGGGATTAAGCAGCGATAAAGTGATGCTTAATATTGAGCGTTATGGAAACACAACCAATGGCACAATTCCGCTATGTTTGTGGGAGTGGGAAAAACAATTAAAAAAAGGTGATAATATAATTCTTGCGGCTTTCGGTGGAGGATTTACCTGGGGTGCTATTTATATTAAATGGGCATATAACTCTTAGCAATGAAAAAATGCTTTATTGATTTTTATTTACATTTACTTTAATAAAAGGTGTGTTATGAATAAGAAAGAAATAGAAGAATTAATAAAATTTGTTTCAAAAGCAGGTGTAAGTGAGGTGAGCCTTGAAATGAAAGACATCAAAATCACTATTAAAAACAGTGCCCCTCAACGACTTGATCAGGTAGTGAGTCATGTGGCAGCACCTGCCGTATTGCCTGTAGCGGTTTCACCTCTGGCAGCACCAGTTGCACCTCCTGCACCTCCTAAAAGTGAAGCTCCGAAATCAACCAGTGCTGATGAATCAAAATACCTAACGATTAAATCCCCGATGATCGGCACTTTTTATCGCACAGCGGGACCTGACAAACCTAATTTTGTAAATGTAGGTGATGAAGTTGCTTCGGGAAAAACAATCTGCATCATTGAAGCCATGAAATTATTCAATGAAATAGAATCAGAGCATGCCGGCAAAATCGTGAAAGTGCTGGTTGAAAATGCTTCGCCCGTTGAATACGATCAGCCATTATTTTTAATAGATCCAAGTTAATTTTAATTTGGTAATTTGGTAATTTGGTAATTTGAAGATGTAATTTATCTTAATTATCAAATCATCAAATTACCAGATCATCAAATTACCAGATCATCAAATCCACTTTATGTTCAAAAAAATATTGATTGCTAACCGTGGTGAAATTGCACTGAGGATTATTCGTACCTGCAAAGAGATGAATATCCGGACAGTGGCTGTTTATTCCACAGCTGATAAAGAAAGTTTGCACGTTCGTTTTGCTGATGAAGCAGTGTGTATAGGTCCTCCGCCAAGCAGGGATTCTTATCTGAATATGCCGCGCATAATGGCTGCCGCTGAAATAACAAATGCAGATGCAATACATCCGGGTTACGGTTTTCTCTCTGAGAATTCACAGTTCAGCAACATCTGCCGCGAACACAATGTAAAATTTATTGGCGCCTCTCCTGAGATGATTGATGCGATGGGTGATAAAGCAAGTGCCAAAGCAACCATGAAAAATGCTGGCGTTCCCACTATTCCAGGCTCTGAGGGTTTGCTTGAAAATATAGAAGAAGGATTAAAAATTGCAAAAAAAATTGGTTACCCAATCATTTTAAAGGCAACTGCCGGTGGTGGTGGTCGCGGAATGCGTATTGTATGGAAAGCAGAAGAATTTGAAAAAGCCTGGGAAACTGCACGTGCAGAAGCCGGTGCTGCTTTTGGTAATGATGGAATGTATCTTGAAAAATACATTGAAGAACCCCGCCATATCGAAATACAAATTGCAGGTGATCAGTATGGCAAAGCATGTCACTTGAGTGAACGTGATTGCTCCATACAACGCAGGCACCAGAAGTTAGTGGAGGAAACCCCATCTCCATTCATGACTGATAAATTGCGTAAGGCAATGGGAGAAGCCGCAATTAAAGCTGCCCTTGCTACCGCCTACGAAGGCGTTGGCACAGTTGAATTTTTGGTTGACAAGCACAGTCATTTTTATTTTATGGAGATGAACACCCGTATCCAGGTAGAACATCCGGTGACTGAAGAAGTAATCAACTACGATTTAATTAAAGAGCAAATTAAAATTGCTTCGGGTGTTCCTATCTCGGGTAAGAATCATTTTCCTGCGATGCATGCTATTGAGTGCCGCATTAATGCTGAAGATCCTTACAATGATTTTCGCCCCTCACCGGGCCGTATAACAGTGTTGCATCAACCGGGCGGACATGGTGTGCGTGTAGATTCACATATTTACGCGGGCTACACAATTCCTCCTTACTATGACAGCCTGATTGCAAAACTGATCACAATTGCGCAAACACGCGAAGAAGCCATTCAAACCATGGAGCGGGCATTGAGTGAGTTTGTTATTGAAGGCATAAAAACCACCCTTCCTTTTCATGTACAACTCATGCAGAATGAAGATTTCCGCAAAGGAAATTACACGACTAAGTTTTTGGAGAATTTTAAGTTGGTGTGAGTTAAGAATACAAATTGATGTGAGTTAATAGTTTGATTAGAAATTCTACTCCCAATCAATAAAACCTTTTCTGATTTCTTTTTTATCACTATTGATTTTTTTTTCTTTCAATCTTTCTTCTTTCACTACTTTACTTGGTTTAGTAGCAATCCGCTTCTTGGGTTTTTGTAAAGATTTTTTCAGCAGGTCATAAAATTTTTTAATAGCGATTTCTTTATTCCTGAGTTGAGAGCGGTCTTCCTGAGAAACAATACGTAGCGTTCCATCTTGTGTTAGGCGGTTGGTCCATTTTTCCATCAGCAAAGCTTTTTCTTTTTCGGTGAGTAATGCAGATGCAGGCACATTAAAGCTCAGCTCCACTTTGCTTGAAACTTTATTTACATTTTGTCCGCCCTTACCGCTGCTGCGTGTTGCTTTTATACTGAACTCGATGGAAAAATCTCTTGTTTTCAAAATGGCTGATGGATTATTTAATTAAACGCGGCTAAGTTAGTAAGTGATGCCGTGTTTCTTTAACCGTCATTGCGAGGAACGAAGAAATCTGTTTCATAGCAGCTGTTTGCTTCGTTCCTCGCAATGACGATACCACTTCTGCATTTCCTTTTTACTGAACTTTGCCCTGTTTTATAATCTTCCGCTCATGAATTTAATATTTAAAGAAGTTCTTTCAGTCACCATGATTCTTTTTGCGGTGATTGATATCATCGGATCGTTACCGGTAATTATCGAGACACGTAACCGTGTAGGATTTATTCATGCTGAAAAAGCAACTATTGCTTCTTTCTTAATCATGGTATTGTTTTTATTTCTAGGCGAATCCATTCTAAAACTGATTGGTATTGATGTAAGCTCTTTTGCCATTGCCGGTTCCATTGTAATATTTTTCCTGGCAATGGAAATGATTCTTGGCATTCGGCTTTATCGTGATGAAATACCGGAAACAGCTTCAATTGTTCCCATTGCATTTCCCTTGATTGCAGGAACCGGAACCATGACCACCTTAATTTCTTTAAGGGCACAGTATAATATCGAAACCATACTTGTTGGCATTGCGGTAAATACCATTATTGTTTATGTAGTATTAAGGATATTGCAACCATTAGAAAACCTCTTAGGGAAAGCGGGCATCAGTATCATCCGTAAAGTTTTTGGAATAGTGTTGCTTGCTATTGCAATAAAACTTTTCAGAACAAATGCACTTGTTTTAAAATTCTAAATGTGAAAATTATTTGCTGAAATACTTTTGTTGAAATGAAAAATATTTTTAATCACACACTTCTGTTAATAATATTTTTATTGGTGACTGCCGCTGCTCCTTTGAAAGATGATAGCGTGGGAATAAATTTTTTTGAAGGAACGTGGCAGGAAGCACTGCAAAAATCAACTGCAGAAAACAAACTTATTTTTCTTGATCTTTCAACAAGCTGGTGCGGATGGTGTAAGAAGATGAGACAATCCACTTATACTGATAATAAGGTGGGAGCCTATTTTAATTCCCGTTTTATAAATGTTAAGCTTGATGGTGAACACGGAGAAGGAGAAAGACTTGCAAAAAAATTGGGTGTCACCGGATATCCTTCTTTATTTCTTATTGATAAAAATGAAATTGCTGTGCTCTCATCAGAAGGTTATCAGAATGCTGAAGGTTTAATAAAATTAATTAAGACAGCATTGAAGGAAAAAAAATAAGCAACTACAAAAAATATGATTACTGCTTTCAATCAGGACAAAATAATTTCTTCCAACTGTTTCATTTCTACCTTTCTTTGCTGAATGAGATTTCAGTATTTATTCTTTCTCTTTCTGTTTTTAATAGCATGCGATGAAAATCCAACACCGAAGCCACGTGGATATTATCGCATCACATTGCCTGAACATCAATACAAAGTTTTTGATCCTGTGGATTGTCCTTTCCGTTTTGAAATTCCTTCAGCAGCACATCCACTTCGCGATACAAATGATTTAAGTGAGCCTTGCTGGTGGTATATAACCTTTCCACAACTGAACGCAAATATTTATCTCAGCTATAAAAAAGTGCAGGGTGACTTAAATAATTATACTGAAGATGCACGTACACTTGTTTACAAACACACGCAAAAAGCAAATGGAATAAATGAGCAACTTGTCATCAATCAAAAAGGAGCGAGTGGAATGCTTTATGATATTGGCGGAGAAGCAGCTTCTTCCGTACAGTTTTTTATGACTGACAGCACGCATCATTTTTTGCGTGGAGCTTTGTATTTTAATGTTGTTCCTAACAGTGATTCGCTTGCACCGGTAATTACCTACTTAAAAAAAGATATTGAGCATTTGCTTGGTACTTTAGAGTGGAAATAAATCATACAGAATTAAGAATTCAGAATTATTGTACTCAATTTTGAATTACAAATTCCAACACCACTTTTAACAACCCCTCAGCATTATCTGCATGTACCCAATGTCCTGCGTTTGTTACAGTCACTAACGTGGCATCCGGAAAATTTTTTTTAAAAGATTCAAATTTTGATGGATCAATATAACCTGATTGTTCTCCCTTGACAAAAAGAGTGGGCACCAGAACAGGTGTTTCGCTTTCCATGGCAATTCCCATTTCTTCAATATCATGTGCAATCACAGGTAAATTAAATCGCCAGGCAAGCTGATTGTCTTCTTTCCAGTATAAATTCTTTAAAAGAAATTGTCTTGTTACCACATCCTCAATTTGTGCTGCTAATTTTTTTTCTACCTCTCCACGTGTATGGAGTTGATTTAAATCAACTGATTGCAATGCCTCAATTATTTTCTGATGTTGAACAGGATAATAATACGGAGCCATGTCAACCACAATCAATTTCGATAATAACGTTGGTTGATCAATGGCTAATTGCATCGCAGCTTTTCCACCCATACTGTGTCCAAAAACAATTGGGCGTTTTAGTTGTTCCTGTTCTATAAACGAAGCAACATCTTCACTCATCAATTTGTAATTGTGTTTATCACCATGAGGCGAGTGTCCGTGATTGCGTAAATCAACTAAGTAAACTGCAAAGCCATGTGTTGACAAGATGCGTGCAAACGATTGCAGGTTATCACCTGAGCCAAATAAACCGTGAAGAATAATAAACGGTTTGCCTTCGCCAATTTTTTTATAATGCAGTTCCATAAGTGAGTATAAAGTAGTTAGTAGTTAGTATAAAGTAAAAAAGAAACGTCTTCATTAAGGTATGCGTATTAGTCTTTATACTTTATACTTTCTACTTTCTACTATTTTTGTTTCCAATGAAAATTAATATCCGCAAAAGTAGAAAAGAAGATATGCCACAGGTGCTCGAACTGATTCGTGAGCTTGCACTGTTTGAAAAAGCACCACAGGAAGTTACCAATACGGTGGAAGATATGATCCGTGATGGATTTGGAGAACAACCGGTGTTTAAATGCATAGTTGCAGAAACAGAAAATAAAATAGTTGGGATGGCAATCTATTACATCAAGTATTCAACCTGGAAAGGAAAGGGAATTTATCTTGATGATATTATTGTAACACAAACAATGCGCAATAAAGGAATTGGCAGATTATTGTTTGAAGAAGTTTTAAAGGAAAGCCGCGATGCAGGAATGAATCAATTGCATTGGCAGGTGTTGGATTGGAATGAACCTGCAATTTCTTTCTACAAAAAATATAATCCCGGTTTTGATGATGAATGGATCAATTGCAAACTAACCAAAGAACAAATTAATGAAAGTATTTAAGTTCGGAGGAGCATCAGTGAAAGATGCAGCTGCAGTAAAAAATGTTGCTGCTGTATTAAAAATGTTTCCCAATGAAGATTTGGTGGTGGTGATTTCTGCAATGGGAAAAACAACCAATGCTTTGGAAAAAGTTGTAAATGCTTGTTTTCAGGATAAGGAAAAGGCGCATCCGTTATTGAATGAAGTAAAAGAATTTCATCACTCCATTATGGAAGAATTATTTGCAGAAACAACACATCCTGTTTTTGAAAAAGTAAATAATTTTTTTGTAGAGATTGACTGGGTGCTGGAAGAAGAACCACGTAGTTATGGTTTTATTTATGATCAGATTGTGTCAATAGGTGAATTGATTTCAACAGCAATCGTAAGTGCTTATTTGAATTCCATATCAATAAATAATGTGTGGCAGGATGTGCGAGATATTTTACAAACAGATAATACTTATCGCGAAGCAAAAGTGAACTGGGAAATGAGCAGCGATTTAATCAGCAAAATAATTCCTTCCTTATTCAATAAAGAAAATCATATTGTGATAACGCAGGGTTTTATAGGCAGCACTTCTGAAAATTATACTTCAACACTTGGTAGAGAAGGGTCAGATTATACAGCAGCAATTTTGGCTCATATTTTAAATGCGGAATCAGTTAGCATCTGGAAAGATGTACCGGGAGTGTTGAATGCCGATCCGAAATTTTTTAATGACGCACAAAAATTAGAGCAGATCAGTTATCTCGATGCGATTGAACTGGCTTATTTTGGTGCTTCAGTCATTCATCCGAAAACAATCAAACCTTTAGAAAACAAAAATATTCCGCTCCATGTAAAATCATTTTTGAATCCATCTTCAAAAGGAACTTTGATTGCAAAGGATTTGGAAACAAAACCTTTGGTTCCTTCTTTTATTTTTAAAACAAACCAGGTATTGATCAGCATCTCGGCAAAAGATTTTTCTTTTATAGCAGAAGAAAATCTCAGCAACATTTTCTCCTGCTTTGCAGATTGTGGTGTGAAATTAAACCTGATGCAAAATTCTGCTATTAGTTTTTCAGTTTGTGTGGATGATGATGATGAAAAATTACCTAAGCTTATTGAACTGTTACAAAAAGATTATAAAGTTCTTTACAATAAAAATTTACAGTTATATACCATACGTCATTATTTTCCATCAACTATTGAATCGCTGACTAATAACCGGGAAATATTGTTGGAGCAACGAAGCAGGAACACTGCTCAGATTGTGATGAAAGACGAAGAAAAATAATTCTAAGTTTCGGTTTCAGATCTTGATTTTGGATTTCGACCAGATCTGTCGCGTTCGGGCTTAGGGGTTTTGCTTGCCCCGGAACCTGTCATCACCTTCAACATATTTATTTCTTCTTCAGTTAAAAATCTCCACCTTCCGCGTGGTAAATCTTTTTTTGTAAGTCCAGCAAAAATTACACGGTCTAATCTTCGTACTTCGTATTCAAAGTGCTCGAATAATCTTCTTACTACGCGATTTTTTCCGCTGTGTAATTCAACACCTACCATACTCTTATCACCTGCACCCTGATCATCATAAGCAATCTCATCCACTTTAATAAAACCATCCTCCAGCTCTACACCTTCTGCAATTGCATTCATGTGCTCTTTGGTTAAAGGCTTATCCAACTCAACATGATAAACCTTAAAAATGTTTGATGATGGATGTGTAAGTTTTTTTGTCATATCACCATCATTGGTAAACATGAGTAAGCCTGTAGTGTTCCGGTCTAATCGGCCAACAGGATAAACGCGTTCCTTACCCGCACTCTTGATTAATTCCATCACTGTTTTTCTTTCCTGCGGATCATCGGTGGTGGTGATATAATCTTTCGGTTTATTCAGAATCAAATACACCAGCTTCTCGCTTTTCATACGTTCACCGTTGTAACGGATATCATCATCGGCAGAAATTCTTGTGCCGAGTTCGGTAACTACTTCTCCGTTTACAGTGATCACTCCTGCTTCAATCAATTCATCGGCTTCTCTGCGCGAACAAATTCCGGAGTTCGCAATAAAACGATTCAAACGAATGCCTTCCGTTTGTGTAGAAGCAGATTCAGCAATTGGTTTGCTTCTTTCTCTTTTTCCTGGGCGCTTAAAATCTTTTTTTACATAATCACGTTTCTCCGAGGATTCAGACCGGGATGGTTTCCTGTCTGAAAATTTATTTTCTGAAAAACGGGATCCGCCTTCAGCCCTTGCTGTTTTATTTTTTGAAAAACTTCTTTTTGCTTTATAAAATTTTCCGAAGGGCTTGTCTTCATTGCTTTTCTTCTCTGCACGATATTCCCGTTCACCCGTTTTTTTGCGGTCATCTTTATTGCTTCCTCTTCTGTATTCGCTAAAATTTCTGTCTTTTGGCGTTCTGCGTTCCTCGCTGCGGTCACGGTTATCTTCACCAAAACTTTTTTCTCTGAATGGTTTGGGTTCTCCACTTTCTCTTTTATCACCGTAACTTTTTTCTGTCGATCTGCTTTCATCATTACTTCTTTCTCTTCTGTCACCACCAAAACTTTTTTCTCTGAATGGTTTGCGTTCACCACCTTCGTTTCTCTCACCGTAACTTTTTTCTCTTCCTTGTTCCGTTCTGCGAAAAGAACTTTTATTTTCAGTAAACCCTTCTCTGCTTTTTCGTGGCTTTGCGCCTGAAAAACTTTTATCACTTTTTTTATCTACACGTTTACGCAAGGGTTTGCCATCTGATTTAGTCCAACCGGCTTCCGATTTATCCGCATCACGGTATTTTTTAAATCCTGTGGTTGGTTTATCATCTCTTTTAAAAGATTTTTTTTCATCACTCCCAAAAGATCGGGATTCATCACGACTCCGGCCGCGGCCTTCTGAATTATTTCTTCTCATTTTTTCTTAATTATTCAATCATCCAATTCACTCGAGTAAGGATAGAAAGCATCTTTAATGTGATTTATCCTTGGCTGATTTTGCACAAAGGTAATAGAGATGATGTCAAAGCGCACTTCGCACCCGAGGTTTTGCTGTATTATGAAATCATTTGCGGCATTGCTCAACATCTTTTGCTTATGTTTTCCTACTGCTTCATCTGGCGCTCCAAAGAAATCCGTTGCACGGGTTTTTACTTCCACAATCACCAATTCTTTATCATTCATGGCAATAAAATCAACTTCTGCCTTCAGGTGACGCCAGTTCTGATGAAGGATAGTGAAACCATTTTTTTCTAAAAATATTTTAGCCAATGCTTCACCTTTTTTTCCGAGGTCGTTGTGTTGTGCCATTGCTTTATTGCCTCACCCTCTTATCCCTCTCCAAAGGAGAGGGAAGCCGACAGCGACATTTATTTACGTTGCATTTACTATTGTTTCTACTCAACTTTTTCTACTCAAACAGCTAGTTCGCGACTACTCCTCTCTCCTCCGGGAGAGTGGTTGGAGGTGAGGCGAATCAGCTTCAAATTTCAATTCAACACCATCTCCAACACTCAACTCAACAGTTGCTCCCATTATCAATGCTAAGTTGTTTTTAATATGCCCTGCCGGAAAATCAAAACAAACCGGATAATCAAATTCATTCACGTGCTCACGAATTATTTCTTCTGCAGTTTTTCCGAAAGGAACTGTATTGTCTTTCATATCACTCATTCCACCTACAATCAATCCTGCTAAGTTCTGCAGCTTACCGCTTCGCTTCAGTTGTATCATCATGCGGTCAATGTGATAAAGATATTCATCAAGGTCTTCGATAAAAAGAATTTTTTTACTTGTATCAATATCTGAAACACTTCCGCTTAAGGCATATATCAAAGAAAGATTTCCTCCACATAAAATACCTTTTTCATTTCCATTTCTGTTCAATGATTGATTATTCGCAGATGAAAATTTATAATGCAACGGAACTCCGGTTAATGCTTTACCCAGTGATTCAACGGCATCTTTATCAAACTTATCCGGTTGCATGTTAAATACCATGCAGGCATGAATGCTTTGTGTTTGTAAATTTGATTGAAGATGATTGTGCAACACTGTCATATCACTATAACCCACTAACCATTTTGGATGTTGCTTAAATTTTGAAAAGTCTAGTTTATCAATAATCCGTACAGTACCATATCCTCCACGCGCACTGATGATTGCTTTTACATCCGCATCATCCAACATCATTTGCAAGTCAGCAGCACGCTCCTCATCACCACCTGAAAATTGATTTTGTTCTTTAAAAATATTTTTTCCTAATCTTACATTGAAACCCCACCCCTCCAGAATTTTAATTCCATCAGACAGTTCTTCGGGAGAAACTTTCCGTGCAGGCGCAACTATACCAATGGTGTCTCCGGGTTTTAAGAAATGGGGTTGTATCACTTTATATCTTTTATACAAAGAAAATGGTTTTACGGTTTATGGTTAACAGTGGGCAGTGAGATAAGCTAAAGCAGGGTCGTCTATTTCAGAAAAAAAGGATATTGAAAAACTCTTCAATATCCTTTTATGAACCCCTAAGGGTTTCAAAAATTATTTATCTGCCAAACAGAAAGTTTATTTCATTTTATTCACATGCAAAGCAAGCTCAGATTTTAAGTTCGCTGCTTTGTTCTTGTGAATCACTTTCTTCTTAGCCAGTTTATCTAACATTGCGGATAACTCAGGAAGTTTTTTCTCAGCTTCTGCTTTGTCTTTTATGTCACGCATATCGCGGATTGCATTACGAGTGGTTTTTGCCTGGTATTTGTTGCGTACACGCTTTGGCTCGCTGTTGCGGATTCGCTTTTCTGATGACTTATGATTTGCCATTTTTCTTAGTTTAAAGTTTAAAGTTCAAAGTCTAAAGTTGTTTGAAAGTGACGTTTTTAACTTTAAACCTCAAACTTTAAACTTTAAACTCTTTTCCAGTAGCCCGTAGGGGAATCGAACCCCTGTTTCCTCCGTGAAAGGGAGATGTCCTAACCCCTAGACGAACGGGCCATGCTTTTTTTCAAAGCGGACGGCAAAAATAGATTTATTTTTTGAATGGGCAACGGGAAGGGAGTTTAAAGTTTCAAGTCTAAAGTTTAATGTTAATGCCTGACCAACTTTAAACTTTAGACTTGAAACCTTAAACTGTTCAGATCTCCCGTAAAGGATCAAATTGCTCCAGATAATCTCCTACTCTTCTTAAAAAGCTGCCTCCCAGCATGCCGTCCACCACTCTGTGATCATAGCTGAGCGAAAGAAACATCATGTGACGGATGGCAATTGCATCTCCATCTGGGGTTTCAATAACTGCGGGTTTCTTGCGAATGGCTCCCATTGCCATAATAGCCACCTGGGGCTGATTGATAATTGGAGTTCCCATCACATTTCCAAAGGTTCCCACATTAGTAACTGTAAATGTGCCTCCCTGAATTTCATCGGGTTGGAGTTTATTGGAGCGGGCACGTGTAGCCAGATCATTTACAGCTTTGGTGAGACCGGTGAGATTCATGCGGTCAGCGTTTTTAATTACAGGAACGATCAGGTTACCAGTAGGTAAAGCTGCTGCCATTCCGATATTGATATTCTTTTTAATAATAATCCGTGTACCATCAATACTGGAATTAATCATTGGGAAATCTTTAATAGCCCTAATAATGGCTTCTATGAAAACAGGCGTATAGGTTATTTTTTCATTTTCTCTTTTTTCAAAAGATTTTTTAATGCGTTCTCTCCATTTCACAATATTGGTAACATCCGCTTCTACAAAAGAAGTTACATGAGGAGAAGTATGTTTGCTCATCACCATGTGATCGGCAATCAGCTTACGCATACGATCCATTTCAATGATCTCTACATCACCACTTATGGATGTCGATGGAGCAGCTGAAACGTTTGGATATGGAATTGGCTGTGGACTTGGAGCTGAAACCGGTTTCATTGCAGGAGCAGCTACTTTTCCTGATTTTTTCGTTTCAACATAGCTAAGAATGTCTTTTTTAGTCACTCTTCCCTCTGCACCTGTTCCATTTATTGTATCTAACTCGGATTGACTAACTCCCTCAGTGCTTGCAATTGTTCTTACCAAAGGAGAATAAAAACGGCTTTCAGAACTGGTAACAGGTTTTGAAGAAACAACAGTCATTGTTTCTGCCATCATTGGTTTGGGAGCTGGAGCGCTTGCCTGAACAGGCTGTCCATTTTTTTCAGGTGTTGTATCTCCAACTTCACCGGCTGTATTAATCATAGCAATCACAGTTCCCACCTGCACTACATCGCCTTCGTTAAATAATCTTTTGGCAAGCACACCGGCAGTAGTAGAAGGCACCTCAGAGTCCACTTTATCAGTGGCAATTTCTAAAAGGCTTTCATCCGCTTCCACCTGCTCGCCTTCGTTTTTTAGCCAGCGTATAATAGTAGCTTCATGTACACTCTCACCCATTTTGGGCATTTTAAGTTCTATCTGAGCCATGATTTTTGTTTTTCTAAGAGAATAAAAATGAGGATACGAAAGTAGAAAATTCCCCTGATGCAGATTTAAATAATGGGAACAGTTTACAGGAACAGATCAACCCCTTGCGGTATGATTATTATAAAAAATTATTTTGCAATTTTTTTTTGCTATTGACAATTTAACACAACCGTTATCTTCGAACATTGATAAGAACAATCCCATATAAATCTGTTCCCATCATTTAATCTGTGTATTCTTAATCTTCTTCCTAAAATTTTCACAACAAATAATTTTTTAAAATATTATAGCCATTGAATCGTCCACTCTTAAAGTTATGGACACTTCGATCAGCATTAACGTTAATATGACGGATCAGCAAAACGCTTCTATTGGCAAGGTTGTTAAAGATTACACTAATTGAGTTAAATGTGTTGATTATGTTGATTGGGTTGAATAAGTTGGAAATAAAATTTATATTGGATTCGATTAACTCAATTAACTAATTAACTATTTACCCAATCCACCTAATCAAGCAATCACCAACATCAAAACAATCCATGCAACTCTGCATTGATCTTATTAATGATCATTCCTAAATGCTCAGGGTTATCAGCAAAGTTGATATCATCAATATCAATAATTAAAAGTTTGCCGTTATCATATTGAGATACCCATGCTTCATAACGTTCATTCAAACGTTTTAAATAATCAATGCGAATAGAATTTTCATAAGCACGACCTCGTTTCTGAATCTGATTAACAAGTGCAGGAACTGTTCCGCGTAAATAAATTAATAAATCAGGCGCCTGAACGAAATTACCCATCAGGTTAAATAACTCAATGTAATTATTGAAATCACGGGTGGTCATCAATCCCATTGCATGCAAATTAGGAGCAAAGATGTATGCATCTTCATAGATCGTTCGATCCTGAATTACTGTTTTACTGCTCTTACGGATTTTAGTAACCTGGTTGAAACGCGAATTCAAAAAATAAATCTGCAGGTTGAATGACCAGCGTTGCATGTCCTCATAAAAATCATTCAGGTACGGATTATCATCTACATCTTCATAGTGCGGTTCCCACTTTAAATTTTTTGCAAGTAAAGTTGTAAGCGTTGTTTTGCCAGAACCTATATTTCCTGCAACAGCAATATGCAACGTTTTTTTGTCAGTAGCCAATAGAATAAAATTTTATGGTGTGTTCAAAAGTATAAGCATGCTGATGCATAGACAAACTTTGTTGAAAACTTGTCAGCTTAAAAAGTAAATGCTCTCAACTTATTTTTTTCAAGTGTATATAAATGTCCTGCGCTCACAATGTATTTGCAGCCAACACAACTCGTTGGCAAATCCATTTCAGTGGTGTTTCCTTTACGCAGATCAATGGAGGTCATTTTATTTGTGCCGAACATTACTAAGTTATCACGCATCATTTGTATTTGTGAAGTGCCATCGGGAATAACAACAGGCTTAAAAAAATTACCCAGCTTATCAAAAACCAAAACATCATTACCGTTATTCATCACCAGCCAGTTGTCTGATTCCATCAGCATGGTTGCATTAATTTTTTCGTTAACAGTTTTGTTTAAATCATTGCTGATGGAGATGGCCTGCAGCTGTGCATTGTATTTTGTTAACCGTGATGTTGTGTTATCATACACCCAAAATCCCTGCACATCAGCACTGCAAATTAATGTGGGATCCTGCAATTCAAGCGTACGAAGATCAATGACACTTTGCTCAGCAAGCTTATTATCAAGAATACGTAACGCTGCAAATGATTTATAAAAAACCAGCACACGCAATGGATCACGTGCATCCACATAAGTTATATTACCATAATCTTTTTTATTGAACCTGGAATACACCACTCCTTTATCATCCAGCTTCACAATTTCAGAACCATTAACGAGATAAGAATTTCCTAAAGCATCTACAGTAAAAAAATCGGCATCAGTATTTATTTCAAATAATGGAGTGAATAACTGTTGTGCCTGTAATGTGCAATGCAATACCAACAAAAAGAGAATGCTTATAATTTTTTTCATGCTACTGCATTAACGAACGATAAAATGTCATCTGCAAATTTACGATTGTTTGCAAGGCGTGGAACTTTATATTGCCCACCGATTTTATCTTTTGATTTCAGCCAGTTGTAGAACGTACCTGCAGGCATTTTTCGTATCAGCGGATTTCGCAATACTTTATCATGATAACGTTTTGCTTCATAATCAGAGTTTAATTTTTTTAGTGCTTCGTCCAGCGCATTAGCAAATTGATCAAGATCCGATGGCTCCTGTTCAAATTCAATGAGCCACTCATGAGCTCCGCTTGCCTGTTCAGAAAAATAAACAGGAGCAGCAGTGTATTCACGAATAACGGCACCAGTGCTTTTGCAACTTTCTAACAACGCTTTTTCTGCATTGTCAATAATCAACTCTTCGCCAAATGCATTGATGAAATGTGCTGTGCGTCCTGTGATGCGAATGCGATAAGGATTCAATGAAGTAAAGGTTATGGTGTCCCCGATTTTATATCTCCACAATCCTGCATTGGTAGTTATTACCATTGCATATTGCTCATTCAATTTTACTTCGTGCAGACTTACTGTTTTTTCCTGAGCATTATCCATCTCATTAAAAGGAATGAACTCATAATAAATTCCGTAATCCAACATCAGCAACATCTCTTCCGAATCGCGTTGATCCTGTATGCCAAAAAAACCTTCTGAAGCATTATATGTTTCAAGATAATACATATCATTTTTCGGAATCAATTTTTTGAATTGTTCACGATAAGGGCTAAAATTTACTGCACCATGCACAAACAATTCGAGATTGGGCCACACTTCGTTTAATGTTTGCTTGCCACTTAATTCCAAAACCCGTTTTAACAAAACCAAAGTCCATGATGGAACACCTGCGATATTGGTAACATTTTCTGTCATTGTGATACGCGCCATCTTTTCAATTTTACTTTCCCACTCATCCATCAATGCGACATCAACACCCGGAGTGCGGAACAGCTCAATCCATACCGGCAGATTTTGTATCAGGATTGCACTCAGATCACCATAATAAGATTCGTTGTTCAGTGAGTTAATCTGCTGGCTTCCACCCATGGTAAGTAATTTACCATTGAATAATTCTGACTCAGGTTTGTTATGAAAATAAATACAGAGCAAATCTTTTCCTCCTTTAAAATGACACTCTTCCAATGCTTCTGCACTTACAGGAATGAATTTGGATTTATCGTTGGTAGTTCCCGAAGATTTTGCAAACCATTTAATCTCTGTGTTCCACAATAAATTTTGTTCGCCATTTTTTAAACGAAAAATATAAGGCTTTAATGATTCATAATCCTGCAATGGAACCCGCTGTTTAAATTGTTCAGCATTTTCAATTGATGAATAATCATGTTGCCTTCCCCATTCAGTATAACGTGCCTGAGAAACAAGCTTACGCAATAAATCTTCCTGCACTTCATGCGGATATTTTATAAACAGCTCGATCTGATGAATACGTTGTTTAATAAACCAGGAGAAAACGGAGGAGAGAAATGCCATTGCGGATTTTGGAATTTGGAATTGCGATTTAGAGATTTGGAATTGCGAAATTTTATAGAGATGCTTCGTACCTCAGCATGCCAATACTCGTTAGTTGTCATGCTGAGGAACGAAGCATCTCTCGATATTTTTTTTCTTCACACATTAAATTTTGCAACCAGTGAATTTTTTCGTTGCATAAAATGTTTTTCAATCTCCTCTTTACTCAACGCATTAAAAGTGTTTTCTTTTGATAACATTCCTTTTCGTGCAACACACACTCCGTAATTCAGATCATGATATCCTTCTTTGTGATGTGCATCAGGATTGATAGAAATTTTTACACCTTTACTTAATGCGTATTGTATCCATCTCCAATCAAGATCTAAACGGTAAGGATGCGCATTTAATTCAATCACCACACCATGTTCTGCACATGCATCAATCACTGCTTTATGATCAATAGGATAACCTGCACGGGCAAGCAATAATCTTCCGGTGGGATGTCCTAAAATTGTTGTGTAAGGGTTTTTTACTGCAGCAATCACACGTTGTGTTGCTTTCTCTTCACTCATTCTTAAATTTGAATGAACAGAAGCTACAATAAAATCAAATTTTTGCAGAATGTCTTCGTCATAATCCAGTGATCCATCATTTAAAATATCTGATTCAATTCCTTTAAAGATGTGAAACGGTGCAAGTTTTTTATTCAGCTCATCAATTTCTGCATGCTGCTGCAATACTCTTTCGGGCTGTAAACCATTTGCATAAAATGCACTCTTGCTATGATCACAAATTCCTAAATATTCATAACCCAACTCTTTGCAATACGAAGCCATTTGCTCCAGCGTATGAATTCCATCACTATAAGTAGAGTGATTATGTAATATTCCTTTTAGATCCGTTAACACAACGAGCTTCGGTAATTTATTTTGTTGTGCCCATTCTATTTCATTCAATCCTTCGCGCAATTCTGGTTCGATAAATGAAAGATTCAACGAGCGGTAAATTTCTTCTTCGTTATTAAAGTTTCCGGTTGTAAGTTTTTCAAAGCCGGAAATTGATTTTAGTTTTTCAAAGTGTGCTGCATTTGCTGAAGTATTAAAAAGATCGAAAGCGAAACGTGATTTTTCACTTGCATGAATTACTACTTTTAAGTTATGTGTAGTTACCAACTTTAATTTATTATCAGTAAACTCTGTTTTAGTTTGATCAAATAAATCAATGCTGTCTGTTGTGTTTTTAATTTCCTTTAAATCCACTTCTGCCACCACAAATTCAGCAGCATCCAGCACTTCATTTTTTCTTCTTAATGAACCCGTTCTTGAAACAATTAAGTTTTGAAAATTTTTCTTTAAAACGTTTTCAAATTCATTTGCAAAAACATCCACCGTGGCATAGTGAAACAACCCCTGGTTAGAGATTGTGAATTCAAGTGCTTTCAAAACCTGGTCTTGCGTTTTTGCACCAAAACCTTTTAGTTCAATCAACCGGTTTTCTTTACAGGCATACATCAGCTCTCCGATGGTTTCAACACCCAGCTCTTTCCACAACACTGAAACTTTTTTTGGACCGATGCCTTTAATATGCATCATCTGCAAAACCCCTTCCGGAGTTTGTTGCATCAAACGATTCAAATCTTCAAAAACACCTTTGTTTAATAAATCAAATATTTTAACGCTTAAGCTTTTACCAATGCCATCCACTTTCTCTAATTCAGCAGCTGTTCTTCCTTTTAAATCTTCCTGGTTTCTCTCTAATTTAAAAGCAGCTGTTTGATATGATTTCACTTTAAAGGGATTCTCATCATGCAATGACATCAGCTTTGCAGTTTGATCCAATATTTCAGCTATTTCCTGATTTGACATTTGAATAATAGAAATTTTTTCTAAAAGTATTTAAGAAACACTTAAGCTGAAAATAAAACAGGATATATTTGCATACCCCTCAAATTCCCCCAAACATTTATGAAGCACCTGTTCGGCATTGCATTACTTTTTGCATTTTCATTAAGCGTTTCTGGGCAGGAAAAATGTAATTGTCCTCAGCAATCAACAAAAGGAAAAGGCACATTTTACCTTACTGCCGGATATAACCTGGATTGGTATGCAAAAAGCACTTTGCACTTCAAAGATCATTCAACTAACAATTACGATTTCACTTTGTCGGGTGTTAAAGCGGTTGACCGTGATGGATTAAAACATTTATTCAATGAGGATATTACGATACCTCAATATTCTTTTCGAATTGGTTATTGGTTAAACAACAAAAGAGATATTGGTTTTGAAATTAACTATGATCACGCCAAGTATGTAATGCTGAGAAATCAGAACTTACATTTAAAAGGTCAGATACACGACCAGGAATATGATCAGGACACAGTGGTGAGAGCAAACTTTTTAACATTTGAGCATAGCAACGGAGCCAATTTTTGTTTGGTGAATATTATAAAGAGAAAAAATCTTTTACACAGCAAAAACAATAAGTTCTGGCTGGGGGCAGTGTTTAAGTATGGTTTTGGTTTTGTTTATCCGCGAAGCGATGTAACTATTTTCGGAGTTAACCGCAATGACAGGTATCATGTAGCAGGATATATAACAGGTGTTGAAAGTGGTTTCCGTTTTGATTTTCTTAAATACTTTTTTCTGGAAACCACTTTAAAAGGTGTTTATGCTAACTATAATAATGTTCTGTTAGCCGGTTCAGGCAGGGCAAAACATAAAGTGTATGGTGCAGAATATATTTTTCTTTGCGGATTGCAGATGAGTTTATAAAATAAAAATTTTCAATCCTTGTGAAAAAAATAAAGTTCAGATCCACCTGATCATTTTTCTCAACGACCACATATAAATTCCGAGTGTAATTAATTGTGTGATCATTAAACCTGCAACCACACCATACAAACCGAAATTTTTAATGATTGGATATGCAAAAAGCAAACTAAATGCAGAGCTCACTATAAATGAAACGAAAATAAGTCTGGTGTTTTGCATGGTGCGGATAGCATAACGCAGCGGATAACCTAAAAACACAATCACATATAAAAGACAGAAACCAATCAGCACATTTTTATATTCGAGGTAAGTGGAGCCATAACATATTTCAATTATCTGTGATGAAAAAATTGAAATCAATGCAAGGATTGAAAATGTTATCATTCCCATTTGAATGGTAAACTTCCAGAGGTATTTAAACATTTTTTCATTGCCACCATTCTGCTGAGCTTTTGCTGCACGTGACGGAATAATATTTTCCATTGCAAGAAATAAGACATGTGTTACTCCTACAATATTCTGTGCAATACGTGTGGCGCCAACAGCTATTGGACCTAATATTGCTCCTGCAGCAATGATGAATAAGTTTCCGGAAAACCATTGCAATACCGCAGTAGCTGTAAGCCATTTGGAAAAATTCCAGTGTTCGGTTATTGTGGAACTAATGTTTTTTAAATTAAATTTTAATTGAGGCAGGCAGAATAATGCGGTGAGTGATGCGTATAAAAAAAATAATGCGGTTAACAATAAAACAAACTGTGCATCCATATCTCTGAAAAAATGAATGCAAAATGCACTGAGTAAAACTCCGCCATAAGCAATGAGATCAATTACCAATGCAATGTGTTGACGTTTGATGATAAAAAAATAACGCCTGAAAAAATCCTGTAATAAAAATGAAAACACCGCCAATGGAAATGCAATGATGATACTTTCCACCTTCCAGTCATGCAGAACAAAACTCATTACTATCACAGCTATGAATGCGATGAATGACATAAGCGCAGCAAAAAATAATTGTTTGAATACAATCGCCTGCAAATAATTTTCCTGCTCCCTTCCTGTTTTTTTGGCACTCAATGTAAGCATGGGTGCTATGATAAACGGCTGATTAATGCTGCTTGCAATCAATACACCTAACCATGCAATGGAATAAACACCAAAACCCTGGACACCCAATAAACGCGCAAGTGTAATACCTGAAAGAAAACTAAGTCCGCTTACAATTAACTGATCAGTGTAAACAAGTAGTGTGGAGTTTTTAAGAAAATTTTTTGTAACGGGAATTGAAAGTTGCATAATTACCAGGCAAACAAAGAGGTGATTTGCGGAATTATTTTTTTGCGTTTAGCATTAAAACTTTTCGCATTTAAATAACCGGTATGATTTTTCTTCTCGTTCATTGCATTGAGCACAAAATAAACTTCCTGCAACCGGTATTCTTCTTTAACCAATTCTGCATTAGCAACCAATTCTGTTTTAGTAGAATCAGCTTTCACAACATATAAATTCATATCACTCCATTTCATAAATGGAATAGCGTCAGTGTACTTTCCAACTTCAGGTGTATCAACAATCACTATGTCATATTGACTACGCAGCTCATTTAAAATCTCGCTTGTTTTTTCTGTTGCCAGTAAATGGCTGATGGTTTCCGCTTCATCACCGGTATTAATCAAATCAAGATTTGGAAATGAAGTGATGTTTATCACGTCCTGTAATTTCATGTTGTTTCGATATACATCTGCAATACCATGATGAGTTCTCACATCAAACATATTACACAATGTAGGGCTGTGCGGATTAATATCGAGCAACAAAACTTTTTTATCCATAGCAGCCAAAGTACGTGCTACGTTGGCCGCAATAAAAGATTTTCCTTCACCGCACGTTGTAGATGTTACTGTTATCAGCATCTTACCCTGGTGTTGTTGTGTCAGCAAAATACGCGTGGTGAGTGAAGTGAAAGTATTGTAACCACTACCGGCTTTTGTAAAACGTTCCACATTTCCGATAAACGGAATGGTTGAAATTTTTTCAATGTCTTCACGATTACTTACTAACGATTTCATTGAATGACGCATGTAAGCTGCAACAATTCCCAGTATCAAACCAATGAACAAGGCAACACTCCACACCACTTCCGGAATAGGGAATACCGCAGTGCGTGGAATATTTGCTTCCTCTAATATTCTGTTGAAAGAGATATTCACCTGTTGAGTGATGATGGCTTCCGTTCTTTTTTCAATTAAAAAATTATAAACTTTTTCATACAGCAGAAAATTCCTGTTCAGCTCATTCAATGTACTTTCTTTTTCTGGTACGCCTTCAAAGCTTGCCTTCTGTTCACTAATGGAATAAAAAATTTCATCCTGTTTAATGAGTAATTTTTTTCTGGTGTTGTTTATACTTTCCACCAGATACGCACGTAATTGAGTTATTTCCTTATCAAGGTTTCCTATATGATCATCTTCACTGGTGTATTTGGCGCCAAGGGTTTCGCGTTCGCGCAATTTGTTATTTAATTTTGAAACACCTTCAGTAAACAATGGGTCAGTTATGCTGCTGTAATCAGGTCCTGATAAGTTTAATTGTTTGTTTCTTCTTAAATATTCACTCATGTTTTCAAGCACAGCCAATTGCATGTTGATATCCACTTTTTGTAATTCAAGCTGGCTCAGTGTTCTGAATGTAGCATCTGTTTGCTGAGGAATATTTACAATCTCATTTTTTATTTTATACTCTTTGATGGCAACCTTTGCTTTCTCCAGTTCGCCTCCAACAATTGCCAGCTGCTGATTGATGAAATCAACGGTGTTTCCTGCATAATCTTTTTTATCATTAATGCCTTGTTCGATATAAGCCCGTGCAACTGAATTAACCAATCGCATTGCTTTTTCCGGAACAGGATGTTTGTAATACAGCTTAACAATATTTACATCTTTATCAATTGCACGCACGATATAATCCTTGTTCATCAGGTGCGACACCAATGCATATTTTGAATAAATAATAAACCGGTATGGATCAGCCAATGCTGCTTGTGTTTTATACCTGGCTACATTTTCATCTTTTGATATTGTAATGCACCATTCTTTTTCGCAAATCTCTTGTCCTAATTTAGCTTCTCTTATTATTTTCTGATTGCCTTGCTGATAAGTTATTTTATAACGATATCCTCCAAGGTATCTGAAATCAAAATGCTGATCATAAAAGCTGCTGTCAGTAGTTGTAAAATTTAATTTGAACGGACAGTTGTGATACAGCTCTTCATCCGCCATTTCTCCAACACGGTAATATTCAACATTGAAATCCAATTTATCCAATGCTTTTTCAAAAAGGTAATGCGAGCGCAACACTTCCACTTCCGATTGCACTTTAGTATTTGTTTTAAACACATCAAAGTCGCGATAGAGGTTTGTATTGCTTGCTTCCTGGTCTTCAATTTTAAGGGTGCAGCTTGCCTGGTACGTTGGTGTAGCAACATATAAATATCTTGTGGCAGCAATAGCAGCAAGCAAAATAAAAATCACTATCACATACCAGCGCTTTTGCAATGGAACTAATAATGATTTTATTGAATTATGACGAACCATATTTTTTATTTCTCACTTATGTGTTACACTATAAATTAATGCGATGGCAGTAAACAAACTTGCAATTGGAATCAACTTGGTGGTGAAACGATCAAAACCTTTATTACCAGCAGGTGGCACATATACTACATCACCGGGATAAATAATTACATCGGGATTCGAAACGTTATACGCATTTGTTAAGTCCACTTTAAACTGTTTATCACCGCGAACGATCTGAATATTTTTTGTTTTTGCATAATCCGTAAAACCCTGTGCTTTACCAATCAAATCCACCAAACGAATATTATCACTGCTGAAAATATAATTGCCTTGTGCCCTTACTTCGCCCAATAACGTAACCTGGTTATTTAATACACGGATATTTACATTTGGTTTTTGTACAAACTGCGAATAAGATTTTTCGAGCGCAGCAGTTGCTTCACGCACCGTTAGTCCTTGTAATTTTATGTTTCCTATCTGCGGAAGTTTTACTTCTCCTTTTGCATCTATCATTACCCATTTGCCATATTCTTCCTGAAGGCTTACTACATTTTGAAGGTTGCCAACGCTTAAATCATCATGACCCCACACGCTTACCATAATTTTATCATCCGGCATTAATATTTTTTCAAGTCGCGATTCTTCTGAATCTTTATTTATTGCAACATTTGAATTTGAAGAGGAATGTGTAAACAACACTTGCTTGTTGCACGATGTAAACAGTAATGCCGCTGAAACAAAAATCAGCAGCTTAGCTTTTAACTTTTTTAATGATAGAATTATAAATCGCATTTTGGTTGACACGCTGTTACTTCTTTTTCTGTGATTATCCCTGTAATTCTCTCCGTTTTTTCTTTGTGAAATGTTGCGATTGAATTTTTTATCGCTGAACAAAGCAAAGTTTAATCGCTTGCATCATGTTAGAGAAATCCGGAAATTATCCTTCATTTATTCAATTTAACTTTCAGTAATTCAATTTAACGGTAGAATGAAGAATAGGTTACGGTTTTTCAAAAAATATTGCAGGCAGGTATCGTACTTTTGCTGCCTGAATATTATTTAATACATCATTTTTTTTCCATTTACCCCTTGAAGGGTTTTAAACCCTTCAAGGGGTTGCAATAAATTATCAGAAATGACAACCGAAGAATTCAAAAAACTTACACAAAACAATAAACCAGTTTTTATTGATTTTTATGCTGACTGGTGCGAGCCCTGTAAAATGCTGGATAAAATTTTAGAAGAAATTAAACCACAACTTGCAGGAAAAATTGAAATAGAAAAAATTGATCTGGATAAACATCCTGATTTACAAAATGAGTTTGCGATAAAGAGTGTTCCTACTTTAATGATTTTTAAAAACGGGGAATTGCTTTGGCGAATGCCCGGCTTTATGATGGGAGATGAATTGGTGGAAAAGATGATGGAGTTTGTGTGAATTATAAATATTTCTATAAAAAATTGTGGTTTTATTAATGCATACAACCAACATAAATACTCGCTGTAATTTTAAATGCTTTTTCTTCAGTTTGTTTTAAAATTGTTAAGGCGCTATCTGCACTTTTTTCTGTTTCATATATTCCTGCTACTAATGCAATTGTCTTTTCACCTGCCTTATTTTGGTAGAAATTTAAATATTCTAAACTTAAATTATCTGACGGAAATCGTCTTGGATAATACTCTCCTGAAAAAATTTCATCTACTTCACTATCAGTTAGTACTATTAAATTTTTCTTACTGTTAAAATAGCGTCCAATTGTATCAATAGGCATATTTAACTGGGTGCTCAATTCAAACATTTTATCGTCAATAAAGAAATAGCTCAGGTTAGTATCAGCAATTACAATAAATAAAGTAGCATTTTCAAAATCAGATTTATCAATTTGCTCATATTGACCGATGTTAGTCACCTTATCAGAAACCGTTTTAATTAAATCCTTCCTAAGAATATCTTCTTTCTTATTATTAGAGGTGTCGCAACTTATAAAGAAAATTGACAGGAATATTAAAATGTGACATATCATATTTTATTTTTAATTTT
>JANLUX010000095.1:0-4035 GCA_031363705.1 Bacteroidota bacterium | reverse complement strand
ACCGATCATCAACAGAAGTGGTAGTGATTCCCACATAATAACGATCAATAGAAAGACTATAAAGTATATATAAAGAGTTCATAGTTAATAAGCCGGTCAAAAATTTATGACCGGCTTTATTGTGTGGGCCCACTTGGGCTCGAACCAAGGACCAACTGATTATGAGTCAGCTACTCTAACCAACTGAGCTATGGGCCCTTTCTTATAACAGAGGTGCGAAAATATATATTTGCCTACAATTACAGAGTAAATGTTTAAACCAAAGGCAATAATTTTCGATTTAGGAGGAGTAATTATCAATCTGAACTATGATGCAACAGCAATTGCATTTAATAATTTAGGAGTAAAAAATTTTGATGAGGTGTATTCAAAGCAAAAACAAGAGCGTCTTTTTGATGATTTTGAAAAAGGAATTATTTCTCCTGCTGCTTTTCGTGAGGTGTTACGCAAACATATTCCTGACCCAGTAACGGATGAACAATTTGACAATGCATGGGAGGCTATGTTGCAGGATATTCCTCCTTCCCGAATTAAATGGCTTCAGGATCTCTCAAAAAAATACCGGATTTTTTTATTGAGTAATACCAATGAAATCCACATCAAAGCTTTCACTCAAATTTTAATTGTTACATATGGTGAAAATATTTTTGAAAAAACTTTTGAAAAAATTTACTACTCATGCAGGATGAAAATGCGCAAACCGGATGCTGAAATTTTTGAATTTGTATTGAAAGAAAATAATTTATCCTCACATGAAACGCTCTTTGTTGATGACAGCGAACAGCATATCAAAGGAGCTGAGAAAGTCGGGCTGAATGTTTATCATTTGAAGACAAATGAAGATATAGTTACTTCGTTAAACTACCTTTCCTGACACAGTTCTATTAATACACCATTGGTTCCTTTGGGATGCAAGAAGCAAACTAATTTGTTGTCAGCTCCGTGTTTTGGCTCTGTGTTTAACAATGTAAATCCTTCCGCTTGTAATCGTTTCATTTCAACATAAATATCTTTTACATCAAAAGCTATGTGATGAATTCCTTCTCCACGTTTTTCAATAAATTTTGCAATGGCGCTGGTTTCGCTGGTGGCTTCAAGTAATTCAATTTTGTTTTCACCCACCTTAAAAAAGGAAGTGATTACATTTTCCGAATCAACAGATTCGGTTTTATAAGATGATGTATTCAGCAGTTTGCTGAATAACTCATTCGATTGCTCAATATTTTTCACAGCAATACCTATGTGTTCAATTTTTAACATTATGCAGATGGTTTTATTGGTTCATCATCTCCAGATTCAGCACTCGATTTGTAATCGTAATTGATCTTTACTGACTGCGATGGTTTTTCAGATTCGACAGGAGGTTCTCCTTCAATAAAAATTATTTCTTCTTCTCCCGTCCCGACATTATCGGGATCGGAATCTTCTTCTGTTTCCCAATCATATTGTTTTCGCTGTGGTCCTTCCTTACGATAGAAAAAAGCACATAACAATCCTGCCATTGCACCATATAAATGCGCTTCCCATGATATTGAAGGACCCATAAAATCAGGAAACATGCCCCAGATTAATCCTCCATAAAGAAATACAACCAACAAAGAAATTGCTATCAAGCGTTTATCTCTTCTGAATATTCCGCTGAAAAATAAAAAGATTGATAAGCCATAAACGATTCCGCTTGCACCGATGTGATAACTTTCTCTTCCTCCTAACCAAAGCCAGGTGCCATGCAGAAAATAAATCAGCAAAAAAACACGCAGCGCTAATTCTTTATAAAAATAAATAAGTACCGCTCCAAGTATTAGCAATGGTACTGAATTAGAAAACAGATGTTTTATATCCGCATGAATAAAAGGCATGGTGATGATGCCTTTCAAACTTTCCGTGTGTCGTGGATAAACGCCAAGAAATCCGAAATCCAAACGATAATAGATTTCAATTCCTTTTACTAACCACATCAATGCGATAAAAATAAGTGGTGGAAAAAAACTTTTCAGAATTTGCTTTTGCTCAGCCTGCACGCATCAAAAGTAAAATGAAAAAGGTATTGCAGGAAATTGAACGATTCACCTCACCCTCGATCCCTCTCCAAAGGAGAGGGAAGCAGACACGGAAATTTGTCAGGTTTTTAACTATTTATTTTTATTGAGTTAAAAAAGTGGTCAAATAAAATGCTTCATTATCGTGCGCCAACCACCCCTCTCCTTTGGAGAGGGGACGGGGGTGAGGCGAACAAAAGATTTTTATTGAACTACTAACTTTCCTGAATAAAGAGTCTTATTATCTGATTTCAAACAATACAAATACACACCTGAGTTCAATTCACCTCTTTCCAGTGTGAATGAATTGCTGAGTGTCTGCATTGTTTTCACTAACCGTCCTTTCAAATCATAAACCTGCAATTCGATAGTTTGTTTATTGAAATTATTAAAGCTGATAATTGTTTTTTCTGTGAAAGGATTGGGAGCGCAATTGACATTTGTAACTGCACTATTTTCCTTAATCCCCACCGGCATAAAACACGTGCTGAATAAAAGTTGCGCTATAGCTGAAGCTGACTTCAAAGAATCAACAGATGCAACAGGTCCCGCATTCGCTCGTGCCCATAAAGCGGCAACTGTAATATAATTTACTTCTCCCGGGTCTAAAGTAAATTGTCCTGCTGATTGAATATATCTCATATCGCCTGGTGGAATTCCTGCAGAGGACATATTCCAGTCATCAGTAAATGCGGGATCAGTGGATCCTCCATGCAAATTTCCTGGAAACATAAAACTGCAGGCAACAGCAGGAGGAATCGGATCTCTTCCTGAATTGCCATGTGAAACCGGAATGCCATCTTTCCAAAAGCCTGTTAAATATTGATAATAATCATCTGTGGTTTGTGGATTACCGGTAGGACTAAAACCGTTTTGATAATATAGAAATTTCGACATCGTACATTCCTCTCCCGGCTCATCAGTTACTCCGTTCATGTTATTATCAATTCCATCACTCAGATCAGCGAGGGGTCCTTGCAAAAAATCTGTTCCCACAGCCGGAGGATTTAAACCGTAACCACCGGCACCATCATCATTCGGGTCGCCATTGTAACAAAAACCTAATCCTAATCCCACATCACAGCCAACATAATCATCACTTGCATTGCCTAAATCAGGATCAACCCACTGACCAATATAACATTGATTGACTGCATCAGAGGAACGATTGATGATTTGATATTTATAGAATGTTGCATTGTTGATGGCGGGAACAGTAGAACTGAAAGCAAAAGCCTGTGCACGGATTTCTAACCCGATGGGATCACTATTTGTTTCTGTATGAATATTTCCAATGTCATTAAACACCCACCATAAGTTTTGATCGCCTAACAAATAGTCATTGCAATTTCCGGTCGGAGGAGATGCAGAAAAATTATAAAGCGGATAATCACCCTGTGTATAATCATAAATTCCGTCTGCATTTGCATCAAAAAAAGGAGCAAGAAAATTCAGCTCTCCATTTGCTACATTACCATTGCCTGGCCAGCTAATAATGTCTGGAGTGGGTGCTCCTCCGTTAATAAAATTCTGTACATCCGTTTTTGAAACGCTCCAGAATCGGTCGAACTGCAGGCAGCGTCCGACTGTAATTGAAAGCGAATCAGTAACGGGGTCTTTGCTTATTGGTCCGGGCCAGAAATCATTGGCACCTTGCTGCCGGTATGTTTGCGCAGCCACATGAAGTGCATTGGATGTATGATAACCACCAATCCATAAGGCACCTGAGTAAATACTGTTTTTGTTTGAGCCAATTGGTACTTCATAATAATTGACTTGTGAAATTGGATCCCACCATAAATCACCGCCATTGAGAATGTGCGCTCTCACATTATTCACCATCAGGTCAGCCTGAGCAGTGGAATTAGGACAGTTAGCAGTTTGCACTACAGGCGTTGTTCTTTTGTGAACTACACTCTTGTTTTCTTTTGAGTTTGCATTCAATATAATTGTGCAAACAAACAGGAAGGTGAATTGTAAATTTTTTTTCATGGAT
>JANLUX010000405.1:0-5237 GCA_031363705.1 Bacteroidota bacterium | reverse complement strand
AACGAATCAATCTCTCCTTTGGGTAAACCAAAAACTTTTCCCAGTTCGCGTATAACTGCATTGCTTTGAAATGTACTGTACGTTGCAAGCAAAGCCGTGTGATCATTTCCATGTTTTTCAAAAATGTATTTGATAACTTCATCACGTTCGTCAGAGGAGAAATCAATATCAAAATCAGGCGGGCTGGTGCGCGAAGGATTGATAAACCGTTCAAAATATAAATCAAGTTCAATCGGATCAACATCGGTAATGCGTAGTAAGTATGCCACCATACTATTCGCTCCGCTTCCACGGCCCACATAAAAATAATTTTTGCTTCGTGCGAAGCGAACAATATCCCAGTTAATTAAAAAATAAGATGAGAAGCCCAAATCACATATCATTTGAAGTTCCTTTTCAAAACGCGCTATAATTATGTCATCAGGGTTTTTATAGCGATACGTTAATCCTTCATAACACAAACTCATCAGTTTATGATGGTCACGTTTGGCTGTACCTAAAAAATATTTTTTGTTTTTATTTTTCCCGAATTCAAAATCAATATTGCATTGCTCGAGCAATTTTCTTGTGTTCTTAATTAAAAATTGATGTCCCGAAATTTTTGCTTCCAGTTTTTCCTCAGTCATCATTATTTCATCAGCTTGTGCCTGTTCGTTTACATCCAGCTTGCTAAGCAATATATTTTTATCAATAGCACGAAGCAAACGATGGGTATTAAAATCAATTTTATTACGGAAAGTGACAGGCGCTAACAGCACTAATTTTTCAGGAAGGTTTTTCCATTCTGACAATTGCAGTTTATTTAAATCAGAAATTTTAATTCCGATAAATTCATTTGATTTTAATTTTTTCGCATCCTGAAAAGGATAAACCACAAAAGCATTTTCAAACTCCGGAATTTTTTCAGGAATAATTGTTTCGCCAGAGAGCGAACATTGCGTCAGAAATTTATTTAATTCATAAAACCCTTCGTGATTTTTTGCAATACCGATAAAGCGTTGCTCGTTTCCATTGCGGAAATCAATACCGGCAACAGGTTTAATATCATACTTCGGAGCGAGCCGGAAAAAATCCAATATGCCTGAAGTATTATTAATATCAGTTAATGCAACCTGTGAAATCTCCTTCCGTTTTGCCTCAGCAAGCAATTGTTCGGGACTCATGGTTCCGTATTTAAAAGAATAATATGTGTGGCAGTTCAGATACATTTTTGTGCTTTAATCAGGGATTTTTATAATTAAGGGAAACGCGTTTTCCTTAATTATGGGTTTTTATATTTAGATTTGCATACATCAATCACTCTACAATAATGAATATCAAAGACTTCAAATCAGGCAAATCAGTCACTCAATTGGACTATAAGAGTTTTATCCCCGAGATAATCAACAAAGAGTGGGTTTTAAGTAGCCCTGATGTGCAAACTTTATTAGAAGAAGCAAATCTTAAGATAGGAGCATTAGAGGCATTCTCGCTTATTGTACCGGACGTGGACACTTTTATACGGATGCACATTGTAAAAGAAGCAACCAAGTCGAGTTTAATTGAAGGCACACAAACTGAAATGGAGGAAGCCGTATTGAAGGAACGTGATATAAGTCCTGAGAAACGTGATGACTGGCATGAAGTGCAGAATTATATTGAAGCACTGAACACTTCCATCAGCAAATTAGAACTCATACCGCTGTCAAGCAGATTGTTTCGCAATGCCCATGCAGTTTTAATGCAAGGTGTAAGAGGAAAACATAAGCAACCGGGCGAATTCCGAAAAAGCCAAAACTGGATTGGCGGAAGTTCTCTTAAAGATGCAGCGTTTATTCCGCCCCCTCATCACCTGGTAAATGAACTGATGAGCGACCTTGAAAATTTTATCAATAACGATACTATTCATGTTCCTCATCTTATCCGAATTGCAATTGCACACTATCAGTTTGAAACCATCCATCCATTTCTTGACGGCAACGGCAGATTAGGCAGATTAATGATTACACTTTACATGGTTCGTTTTAATGTTTTACATAAACCAACATTATACTTATCTGATTTTTTTGAAAAACACAAATCACTTTACTATGATAACCTGACAGGTGTCCGCACAAAAAACGATTTAACGCAATGGATAAAATTTTTCCTGGTGGCTGTAGTGGAAACAAGCAAGCAAGCTATTGATACCTTTAAAGAAATTTTACGATTACGTGCTGAAATTGAAGATAAAAAAATAATCACACTTGGAAAAAAAATTTCATTAGCTAAAGAATTAATTCTTTACTTGTATAAAAAACCTGTTATAACCACTATGGATTTGCAAGAGGATTTAAAAGTATCAGCACCCACTGCAAACGGAATTATAAAAGATTTTGAAAAACTTAAAATTCTCATAGAACAAACCGGTTACAAGCGCAACCGCATTTTTGTATTTGAGGAATACATGAACCTGTTCAAGCGTTAAGATTTGCTAATATGTCAAAGAACGATTAATTATTTTAAACAGCAACACCCAGTCTTGTATCACGAAACTCAAATTCCTTTATCACTAAACACCGCTCATACTGGGTTTTTCTTCTCAGGAGAACAATGGAATCAACAATAAAAGAGTTTTGATACGTTCGGGTTTCAAAATCTTTTTTCGCTTTCAGAAATGTTTCTTCCTGCAATCCGCTTGCAATGGTGATATGCGGATGCTGGCAGAAATAATATCGCGTGCCAAGCAATTCAGGTTTTTCTTTTAAACTTCTTAGCCCTTTCACTATGTCCATAATAGTAGAAGGGTTTTTTATATCAATATGAATGTTGTGAGAAGGAATGAAATTATAATTGCTGAGTTTTACTTCAAACGGATAACTGAAACGGAATACTTCTTCAATAGCATCGGTCAACGCTTTTTCTTTTGATTCATCAGTGCGGAATGTAGCAAGCGTAATGTGTGGTTGTGTTTTTTCTGCTTTTACGTAATGATACTTCTCAGCAAAATATTTTTTTATTCTTCTCATTTCATTGCCTACACTTTTTGACGGATTGATCACCAATAAATATTCACATTCGTTATCACCCAAAAATTCGCTGGCTGTTGGTGATGATGAAATACCGTTGAACGGATTAAAACTCCGCAACGAAAAACTCAAAGCAGCTGCACGTTGAATTTTATTTTCGCCATACAACATCCGCATTTTATCCATTGCCTGGTAAAGATTGATGATGTGCTCACTATCCTCAAACATATTTACCTGATGACAGCCACCAACAAGATGAGAGAATTTAACACCCACCAATCGGATTAACATTCTGCGGTTGTATAGTTTTTCAAATAATTCTTTTACACGCGATATGATACTATGATCGCAACTCGTGTAAGGTATGCGGCATTGCATGGTGTGTGTGTCAAAATTGGAGTAACGGATTTTTACTGTTACACACGAGGTGAGTTTCTGTTCGCTACGCACGCGAAAACATAATTTCTCCGTCATTGCAATCAGAATATTCTTAAGCATCGTTACATCAATTGTATCGGTATCAAAAGTTTCTTCGCTTGAAATTGATTTCTGTTCAGTGTAAGGTTCAACAGGGTTGTTGTCAATGCCGTTTGCTTTTTTCCAGATGGAAATTCCGTTTTCTCCCAATACATTTTGCAATAATTCCATGGGCATGTCTTGCAATGTTTTTACTTTTTCTATTCCCATGCTTCGCAATAATTGATAAGTCTTCTCACCAATCATGGGGATTTTTTTTATTGATAACGGAGCGAGAAAAATTTTCTCCTCGCCATAATCAATCTTCATTTGATTGTTTGGCTTTGCTTCATCCGTTGCAACTTTACTCACTGTTTTATTTGCACTCATACCAAAAGAAATCGGCAAACCCGTTTCTTTCATAATCCGTTGTCGCAATTCAGTTGCATGTTTATAGCAACCAAAAAACTGATCCATACCAGTTAAATCCATGTAGAACTCATCAATACTTGAACGTTCGTACAACGGCACTTCTTCTTTAACTATTTGTATTACTTCATCAGAGCGTTTGCTGTATTCATCATAATCACCGCGAATAATAATTGCATCAGGACAAAGCCGTTTGGCCAATTTGATAGGCATTGCTGAATGCACACCGAACTTTCGCGTTTCATAACTGCAAGCTGCAACCACACCACGATCACCACCACCAACGATCACAGGTTTGCCAACTAGCTTTGAATTTATCAATCGTGATACGGATACAAAAAAGCAGTCCATATCCATGTGGACGATGCTGCGGTTTGTGAATGTGTTGAGGGTAATCATTTTGTTTTAGCTTTATTGCCTCACCCTCTTATCCCTCTCCCAAGGAGAGGGAAGTCGTCTCCGACATTTTGTTCTCGGTTCATTAGTTACGATTTTTATTCAAACAAATCAAACTGTCCACCACTCCTCACCGGTCTCTTAAATAAAGTGAAATCATATTCCGGCATCGCTCTTCCACTCATGTATTTCTTTTTTGCCATTGTAAATAACTGCCTGATGCTCTCGGCAATTTTTCCTTCACCATGCATGCGCGAACCCCAGCGACTATCATTCACTTGTCCGCCATGACATTCTTTTATCTGGTTCCAGATTTTATCAGCAGCATCTGGTAAACTTTTATATAACCAATCATGAAAAATATTTTTAATTTCTCCGTTTAATCGCACAATGGTGTAACCTGCAGTAACTCCTCCACGGTCAGCCACTGCTTTTATGATGTCAGGAATTTCATCACTGTTCAATCCCGGAATAATCGGTGCGGTCATCACACCTGCAGGAATATTATTTTTTGAAAGTTCTTCAATGACACTCAATCTTTTCTTTGCGGTTGCTGTTCGCGGTTCCATTAATAAACGCAACTCTTCACGCAAAGAAGTAATTGAAATCATCACATGCACGAGATTGTGTTTGGCGAGTTCACTCAGCAAATCAATATCGCGAAGCATCAACGCATTTTTACTGATTAACCCAACAGGGTTTTTGTACTCGAGCATTACTTCTAAAAGCGAACGCGTGATTTTATACTTACGTTCCAGTGGCTGATAACAATCGGTATTACCTGCAATGGAAATTACTTCTGGAGTGTAATTTTTATTGTCAAAATGCTTTCGCAATAATTCTGCAGCATTGGGTTTTACAATAATCTTCCGTTCAAAATCCAAACCTGCGCTGAAACCATAATAATTATGCGAGTTGCGTGCATAACAATAAATGCATCCATGCTCACATCCCTGGTAAGGGTTCATG
>JANLUX010000380.1:0-2053 GCA_031363705.1 Bacteroidota bacterium | reverse complement strand
ATTTCACTTAAACGTTTTTTAATATGAAAACCATTTTGCTTTCCGAATGGAACTTCTAACCTGGTGTCATCACAATCCTGCGGAGGATAGCGTTTGGTATGACCATAAACACGCATAGCTAATTCAAGATCATCAATGGGTTGAAGGCTATCCACCATCTCGCTTAATAATTTCTTTGCAATTTCAAATTTTGTATTGGTCTCCCACCTTGCATACATGCTTTGAGATGCATCAAACAAAAACAAAATGCGGGTGAGTTGTTTTTTTTGTTTGACTGATGTTTGAGAGAATGCTTTCGTTGAAGAAAACAAAGACAAAAAGAAAAATAAATAGACCGTCATTGCGAGGAACGAAGCAATCTGTTTCATAGTAGAAGATTGCTTCGTGCCTCGCAATGACGGGAACCTCGAAAAACATCCAACATCAAAATATTTTTTACTGATTGCCAAGTTCCTTATTTTAATAATCACCCAATGTTTCTTCCAATTGTGCAAGTGCAATATCGAGCTGTTCGTTATTTGGAGCTACACCGTGCCACTTATGTGTGTGCATCATAAAATCTACTCCATACCCCATTATAGTATTCATCAGTATCACAATTGGTTTACCTTTTCCTGTTAACGTTTTTGCATGGTTTAAAGTATTCACCACTTCTTCCAGGTTATTTCCTTCCATTTCCAATACCAACCATCCGAATGCTTCCCACTTAGGTTTCAAATCACCAATTGGTAACACATCTTTAGTTGCACCATCAATCTGCTGACCATTTACATCAACTGTTGAAATGAGATTATCCACCTTTTTTGCAGCAGCATACATCACCGCTTCCCAAATCTGTCCTTCCTGCAGTTCACCATCGCCATGCAAACTATAAACTAAAAAATTATCATTGTTTAATTTCTTGGCATGTGCTGCACCCACAGCTACTGACAATCCCTGACCCAATGAACCCGATGCAACACGGATTCCCGGCAAACCTTCATGCGTAGCAGGATGTCCCTGCAATCGGGAATTGATTTTACGAAAAGTTGCAAGTTCCTTAATATCGAAGTAACCCGTTCTTCCAAGCACACTGTACCACACAGGTGAGATATGTCCATTACTGAGAAAAAACAAATCCTCATCCACTCCATCCATATTAAAAGGATTGTTGCGATGGTGCAGAATTTCATTATACATCACAGTAAAAAATTCTGTACAGCCAAGTGAACCTCCCGGATGACCGCTTTGCGGACCATGCACCATTCGGAGTATATCTCTGCGTACCTGTGTAGCAAATTTTTTAAGATAGGCAATATCAGCCATGAGATAAATATTTTAAGTGCGTAAAATTAAATGGATTAATCAGTGTGGCATTAACTTTTAAGCATATGTGAATAACTCCTCAACGATCCCGATACATCGGGAGAATCAAAACGAATATACGAATGCTTGCGCCAGCCATTCGTATATTCGTACACTATTCGTATTCGTTGATATTATGAAAATTTTTCCTCTCAACTCTTTATTAGTAAATGAATTTGAAAAAATAAGGCTGCTACTTGAAGAAGAATGTATTGGGCTGGCAGGAAAAAAATTAGCACAACAACTCAAACCGACTGCAGAGTTTGCAGAAGCTGTTACATTACTTGAACAGACAGAAGAATTCAGAAAAATAATTTCTAATGCAGAGCCATTACAGCTCGAAGGTTATCCTGATGTGTCACAGGAATTAAAATTGTTAAGCATTCGTAATTCAGTTTTAAATGCACAGCAGTTTATGCAGTTGTACAAAACAACTGTGATCATGAAAAATATTTTTGATTTTTTCAAAGCAAGGGAAGAGAAATATCTGTTGCTGCAAAAGATAATTGTTGATACAGTATTTGAACCTGCAATAATCAAAGAAATAGAAAACGTGTTGGATGATACAGGTGTGGTGCGAAGCAATGCCTCGCCTGAGCTTGCAGCTATTCGTAAAACTATTTCGCGCAAACGCACAGAATCCGACCAGGTTTACAATTCTGTAATGAACAAATACCGCAAGAATGGCTGGTTAACAGATGCTGAAGAA
>JANLUX010000369.1:0-19559 GCA_031363705.1 Bacteroidota bacterium | reverse complement strand
TTTTCAGAACTACAATCTCTGATGATCAAAAGAAATACCTGAGAGAACTATCAAGAAAAACATGGTCATTTTTTGAAACGCATGTTAATGAAGAAAACAATTGGTTGCCGATTGACAATCTCCAGCAATATCCCATCACGATTATCGCACACCGTACGTCTCCTACTAATATTGGTTTGTCATTGCTTGGAAATCTTGCAGCCACTGACTTTGGTTATATTACGACTAAGCAGTTACTTGATCGCACATCGAAGACTTTTGAAACGCTTAATAAACTTGAAAGGTATGCAGGACACTTTTTTAACTGGTACGACACGCGATCATTAGTACCGCTGCATCCAAAATATATTTCAACCGTTGACAGTGGAAATTTAGCAGGTCTCTTACTTACACTGCGTCAAGGGCTTTTTGAAATGCTGGATCAAAAAATAATTAAAGATAACTTGTGGGATGGGCTTAGTGATACAATTAGAATAATTGCGAAGAAAATATCAGTTGAAGATCAAAAATTATTTGGTGAGTTTCAATCTTTTTTTGAGAATGAAAATTTATCACGACCCCCGCAATTGTATGAATTAAAAAACAGTCTTGAAAAAATTTACGCTCTGCTAACTGAATTGTTAAATGAAATGAAATCCCGTAATGCGGGACTGAATAATGATAAATTAAAATCAAATGCAGAAGTGTTTGAATGGTTGAATTTATTGGAGAAACAAATTACTGCTTGCCTTCAGGAGATTAAACTATTGAGTCCATGGACAAAAAATAATTTAGTGCCTGAAAAATTCAGGGGCTTAAAAATTTTTCAAAAAGTCCCATCGTTAAAGGAACTTGCACGAATGGATGTTGATTTGCACACAGAGTTAACATCTTTTCACAGCATAGATAAAACCAAAGAAGAGCATCAATGGCTTTCTGATTTTGAACTATCAATTAATGGAGCAAGCGTTTTAGCAAAGGAACGTATTTCCGTTATTCATGAGCTTGCTTCGCAATGCTCAGACTTTGCGAATATGGAGTATAATTTTCTTTATGATAAAACGCAGCATCTGCTTGCAATCGGTTATAACGCTGATGAACATCATCGCGATAGCGGATATTACGATTTACTTGCTTCTGAAGCACGCTTAGGTTTATTTGTTGCTATTGCACATGGAAAAATTTCGCAGGAGAGTTGGTTTTCTCTGGGAAGGAGGCTTACTATCGCTGATAGCACACAGGTGTTAATTTCCTGGAGTGGTTCTATGTTTGAATACCTCATGCCTAATTTAGTGATGCCGCTTTATGAAAACACATTGTTGGATAATAGCTGCAAAGGCGCTGTAAAAAAACATATCGAATATGGCAGGGGGCAAGGCGTTCCATGGGGCATTTCAGAATCATGTTACAATATGGTGGATGCACATCTCAGTTATCAGTACCGTGCATTTGGTGTTCCCGAATTGGGTTTCAAGCGCGGGCTTGGTCTTGATCTTGTTATAGCTCCTTATGCATCTGTAATGGCGCTCATGATTGATCCTGCTGCTGCATGCAGGAATCTTGAGAAATTAAATGCAAGTGGATATGAAGGGAGGTATGGATTTTTTGAGTCTATTGATTTTACTCCCTCACGTTTGCCAAGAGCTAAAACGCCAGCATTGATTCAAACCTTTATGGCGCATCACCAGGGAATGAGTTTGCTTTCACTCGATTTCCTGCTTTGCGATCAGCCTATGCAAAGACGTTTTGAAGCTGATGCAAATTTACAGACTGCACTTTTATTGTTGCAGGAAAGAGTTCCGAAAGCAACAGGATTTTATACGCCCACTTTAGATACTGAAGAAATAATTCACACTTCACAAAATTTAGAGATGCGTGTTATTCATTCTCCCAATACATTCCAACCCGAAGTTCAATTGTTATCGAATGGCAATTTTCATGTGATGGTTACTAATGCCGGTGGAGGTTATTGTAAGTGGAAAGATATTGCGCTTACAAGGTGGAGAGAAGATACAACTTGTGATAACTGGGGATCTTTTTGTTATATCCGCGATTTGCATGCCGGTGAATTCTGGTCAACAACACATCAGCCAACATTAAAAGAAACTTCAAATTATGAAGCTATATTTTCACAGGGTCGAATTGAATTTCGCAGAACGGATAATGAGATTGAATTGCATACTGAAATTGTTGTTTCTCCTGAAGATAATGTTGAAATAAGAAGGGTACATATCAGGAATAATTCACGCTCATCACGAAGTATTGAAATTACAAGCTACGGTGAAGTGGTTATTGCAATACCAATAAGTGATGAAGCACATCCTGCTTTCAGTAATCTATTTGTTCAGACAGAAATAATACCAAATCAACACGCGATTTTATGTACCAGGCGCCCGCGTTCCAAAGATGAAAATCCGCCATACATGTTTCATTTAATGAAGCTTGCCAAGGGAGATGCTGATGATATTTCTTATGAAACGGATCGTGATAAATTTATCGGAAGGGGCAACACCGTTGTAAGTCCAAAGGCAATGCACCAGATAGAACCGCTTTCTAATTCACAGGGTTCAATCCTTGATCCAATCGTTTCTATTCAATATAGAATAACAATTGGTGAGGAGAAGACTTCAATTATTGACATCGTTACAGGCATTGCTGAAAATCGAAGCGGATGTCAAAACTTAATAGACAAATACCAGGATCGCAATTTCAGAAATCGTGCTTTTGAATTATCCTGGACTTACAGCGAAGTTGTTTTAAGGCAAATCAATGCAACGGAAGCTGATGCACAACTTTACAGCCGTTTGGCAAGTTCGGTGCTTTACGTAAATCCTGCATTGCGGGCTAACAAAGATGTTATAATTAAAAATAACAGGGGACAATCTTCACTATGGAGTTATTCAATATCAGGGGATATCCCTATTGTGTTGCTGCTGATTTCAGACAACACTAATATGGCGCTGTTAAAACAAATGTTGCAGGCGCGTGCTTACTGGCAGTTTAAAGGGCTGGTAATTGATCTTGTTATTATCAACGAAGATTACAGTGGATACCGGAATGATTTACAGGATCAGATTCAAAGTCTTATCACAGCAGGAACAGGAAATAACCCGAAAGATAAACAGGGTGGAGTTTTTGTGCGAATGGCTGACCAGATTAGCAATGAAGACAAAATTTTAATTCAAACAGTTGCAAGAGTTATAATTGCAGATTCATTCGGAACGCTTGCTGATCAATTAGAAAGAAGATTTAATGTAACCCCAATTATACCTTACTTAGTTCAAGGCAAACAACATGAGTCAGAAATTAAAAACACACCTGATAACCGTGCATTACAATTTTATAATGGCATTGGCGGATTTTCTGCAGATGGAACGGAGTATATAATTAACACATCTGATAAAAAAATTACTCCACTTCCATGGATTAATGTTTTAGCAAATCCAAACTTTGGAACGATAGTATCTGAGAGCGGACCTTTATATACATGGTCCGAAAATGCAAATGGATTCAGACTTACACCTTGGAACAACGATGCAGTTACAGGCAGTTGCGGAGAAGCATTTTATATTCGTGATGAAGAGAGCGGTTATTATTGGTCCCCTATGCCATCTCCTGCAAAAGGTAAATCAAACTATGTAACAAGACATGGATTTGGCTACAGTGTTTTTGAGTATGAAGAAGATGGAATTTATGCTGAGGCAACAATTTTTGTTGATCGCGATGCGCAGATAAAGTTTACGTCAATAAAAATCAAAAATCTTTCCGACCGTGCGCGTACACTTACAGTTACAGGATATGTGGAATGGGTGCTTGATAGCCTGCGTACTAAATCAGCCATGCATATTGTTACAGAGTTTAATGCAGATCAGCGAACACTTATAACACGCAATCCTTACAACTCTGAATATCCTAACCGCGTGGCATTTTTTGATCTGGATAATATAAAATACAATTTCACAACAGATAGAAATGAATTTATAGGACGAAACGGAACACTGCAAAAACCAGATGCAATGAAGCGGTTGCGACTTGCCGGAAAACATGGTGCAGGGTTTGACCCGTGTACTGCTATACAACTTCCGCTTATACTGCAGGTTGGTGAAGAGCGTGAGTTGTTTTTTAAAATGGGCGCTGCTCATGATGTGGCGCAGGCTTATCAATTAATAAACCGGTTTCGTAACAAGGATGCAGTTAAAGATTCGCTAAAAAATGTTCGTGATTACTGGCAACAAACATTACGATCAGTGCAAATAAAAACTCCTGATCAATCATTGAATATTTTATCTAACGGATGGTTGCTTTACCAGGTAATTGTCTGCAGGCTTTGGGGACGAAGCGGATTCTATCAATCAGGCGGAGCCTTCGGATTCAGAGATCAGTTGCAGGATGTAATTGCAGTGATGCATGTACAACCTGATTTAACACGCGAACAAATTCTATTGGCAGCTTCGAGGCAGTTTAAGGAAGGTGACGTGCAACATTGGTGGCATCCACCACAAAACAGGGGCGTAAGAACACGATGCTCCGATGATTTATTGTGGTTAGCTTATACAACATCTCATTATCTTAATTATACACATGACTATGGCATATTAGAAAATCTTGTCCCCTTTATTGAAGGTCGTTTGCTCAACACTCATGAAGAATCTTATTATGATCTTCCCATAATTTCTCAACAAAAAACCTCACTGTATGATCATTGCAAGCGTGCAATTGTGAAGTCACTTCAGTTCGGAGAACACGGATTGCCCCTGATGGGTTCAGGTGACTGGAATGATGGTATGAACATGGTAGGTATTGAAGGTAAAGGTGAGAGTGTTTGGCTTGCATTTTTTCTTTACGATATTCTGAAACGTTTTGAACCTATTGCTCAAAGAATGAATGATGACGAATTTGCGAAGTTATGCAAGCAGAAAGCCGGAGAGTTAAAAACAAATATTAATAAAACGTCATGGGATGGAGCATGGTACAAACGCGCTTATTTTGATGATGGTGGTGTATTAGGTTCAGCAGCCAACAGCGAATGTAAAATTGATTCCATATCACAAAGCTGGTCTGTGCTATCAGGCGCTGGTGAACCTGAAAGATCGAACAAAGCGATGGAATCGGCTTATGAACATTTAGTGGACAAAAAACATTCGCTCATTAAACTTTTAGAACCACCTTTCAATAAATCTGACTTTGAACCCGGTTACATTAAAGGATATGTGCCGGGAGTGCGTGAGAATGGCGGACAATATTCACACGCTGCAATTTGGATGGTAATGGCTGCTGCCAAATTGAAAAATAATTCAAAGGCTTATGAATTATTAAATATGATCAACCCCATCAATCACGGTAAAACTGCTGAGGAAGTTGCAGTATATAAAGCGGAACCGTATGTGATAGCAGCAGATGTTTATGGTGTGTCACCTCATGAAGGTCGTGGCGGATGGACGTGGTACACGGGTTCATCAAGCTGGATGTACCAGGCAATAATCACATCCATCCTGGGACTAACGCGAGAAGGAGAAGCGCTGCAAATAAATCCATGTGTTCCTGTAGAATGGAAAACTTTTGAAATTAATTACCGCTACAAAAAAACAAACTACCATATAACAGTGCAGTTAGTGGATGATAAAAATGAAAGCGGAGTTGTAATAGATGGAAATGCTCAATCTGAAAATAGTATTCTTTTGGTGAATGATGAAGTGGAGCATATAGTTATAGTTAAAGCTAAGATGGTCTGACTAATAAGCAAAGTGATTTGCTAACTGTTAAAGTATGATAATAATCATAGTTCAAAGTGATAGTAATCATAATATTTGGAATAAAAAGAAAACAAATTTACATTGGAATTAAAATTTGATTCATATTTCTGATTATAACATCCCGAAAAATAAAAAAATGAAAATACTTTGCCCGATAGATTTTTCTGAAGCATCTCAGAATGCTGTAGAATACGCAGCCAAACTTGCGCAGCGAATAGGAGCAACCATCAGGTTTGTTAATATACAGAAGTTGTCCATTGAAAAGGGCGTAAACATGTTCTCGTTAGCAGAGCGGGAGTCCACTAAGGAAAAAATAGAGAATGAACAAACACTGGAAGCCTATTGTAATGCAGTAACCTCAGAATTTAAAGTGGCGTGTGCGCATGAAGTTATTATTTCGATGAGATCTTTTGAAAAAATTATTGATGAAGAATCAGGTAAATATAATTTAATAGTGACAGGGACCAATGGCATTGATAATTTATCTCAATTTTATTTTGGAACTCATAGTTATCGCGTTGCAAAAAATGCAATTTGTCCTGTCTTAATTGTTCCTGAATCATGTGCGTTCAGAAGCATCATAAAAATTGTTTTCACTTCAGATTATAACAAGGGCGAAAGATTATTGCTTGGACAGTTGAAGCAATTTTTGCAGACTTTTAATCCTGCGCTGGAGGTTTTGCATGTGAGTGAAAAAGATTCATTGATAAGCAAAGAAGTGTATAAGTCTTTCTGTAGGATGACTGAAGAAACATTGAATTACGGAAAGCAGATAAATTTCACCAGGGTGATTAGTGAAAACGAAGCGGATAGCATAGAATCATTCATGACTAAAACGGACGCGGATTTGCTTACTGTTTATTTTGAAGAACATGGATTTTTATACAGGATGTTTCATGAAAGTTTAATAAAGAAACTAACATCTTATGCAAACTTCCCGGTGCTGATACTTCATAAATAAAATAGTAAAGAGCAGCAATTACCTATTTTAAATCGAAACCCTGATGATACAGTTTTATAAAGAAATGTTTTTATGAAAAATGATGTACATCAGCTTTTAATATGATGAAATGCCTTTTAGATTAAGATGAACAATGAAATATTTGCAATAAAATATTGGGGATGAAAAAAATAACAAAAATTAAAAAGAAAAGCGCGCTGCATCCGTCAACCGAAGAAAAGGAAATAGCTGAACAAAATTATGTTGACAACCAAGCATTGGAGCAGCCATCTGATCCTCAGTATCCTTTTGATGAGCCGGAGCATTTGAATGTTGATGAAAAAAAAGAAGCAAGTGATTTCGAAGAATGAATTCCCTGGTTGATTAAATGTAATTCAAGTTTTAATCTGATGTTAATTCGATGGATTTAATTTTAGTGAGCATGACGCATTGAAAAAAGAATATAAACTATCAAAGCGATTAGCACTATTAATCCCCAGTATTTAATGGAGTGTTTGCGGATATGTCTTGTAATGTTTTTCATTTATTCTTTTTTATATTATTAACTTTCCTGAAACATCTCTACAACACTTGCTGAGTTGATCCTGTTTTTTACAAGAGGTTTGGAACTGCTAAATTGCGGTGCCACCCACATTCCTTTTAATTTAGGGCAACTTTCTTTGATTTGCTTTGATTATCTGTTCAGAAGCAATATGATCGTGTTCATGAATTATCAGTAGAGGAACAGTAGTATAAAAAGAAAGGGATTTTGCAACACTAAAACTAAAAATGGATTGAAGAAGACTGCGATGATGTGTATATACTGCCAGGCAATCTGCTTGATGGCTCTTCAGAAAATAATCAATTCCGCTTAGTACATTTGATTCCGTACAAACATAGCTCGATGTTTTTGGGTAACTGATGTGATGCTTAATTTTTGATATAAGTTGCTTTAAATCTTTGTCATCGTATTCAATAAACTGGTTATTCACATTGAGAAAAATAATTTCTGCATTAAAATTTTTAGCAAGTGGAACAAGGGCATTTGCATGATTCAAATTCTCCGCTGTAAGATCAGTTGTGTAAACCATTTTCTTCAGACCCTTGTATTTTGCTTTTGGTGGTATAGCAAGCACCATGCAGGGAGCATTACGAATTGTTCTTGTGGTATTGCTACCTATTAAGAATCTTGTAACAGCACCTGCACCTGCGGTTCCCATAACTATTAAATCTGCTTTTTTTTCTAATGCGAGTTCTTTTATTCTTGCTGATGCCAGACCTTGCTGAACTACGAGTTGTATTTCTACCTTGCCAGCTGTTTTACTGATTTTTTTGTAATAGTTTTTTAGTTTACTAATTGCTGAGTTATGGATGGTTGAATAATCCATCTGGATGGTCATCATTGAAACACTTGTATAAGAAGTCGGTGTCTCGAATGCATGCATCAGAATGATCTTAGCTTTTAAATCCTTCGCTAACGCAATTGCATATTGACAGGCTTTATCTGCATTGGCAGAAAAGTCAGTGGGCACAAGAATGGTTTTCATTTTATTTTTTGTTTAAGTACAAATATCCCTTGTTAAAATATATCATGTGCTGACCATTATCAATGGTGAGTATGATTTATATCATTATATCAAATTCATTTCTTCAAAACCCAATACAATCCTTTTACATTGGCTTTCCATAATGGCAAATGAGTAACGAGTATAGTTTCCTCGATTAACTCAATTGCGGTAACAATAGCTGCGGTGTAAAACAAATAAACATTTGGCTCTGGTAAAAAGAAACTGAGAATTAGAAAAACTCCCTGTAGAATTGCTGCAAGTTTGGCAAGGTAAGTATGAAAGCTGGTTATTTTCCTATATCTGATTAAAGCAAAAATATTTTGTAAAACAAGCAAAGCAAAAAGCGTAATAAAAACTGCTAAGTGTGATTGAATGAACTGAGGTTTAAAAACAAACAATCCTATAACAGCAGCTACAATGTTTAAATCATCAGCCGCAGAATCGAGCCGCGAACCCATGATACTGGTGACTTTGTATTTACGTGCGAGATAACCATCAATTAAATCAGTAAAAAAACTCACTGCAAGCAACCATTTAAACAGGTTATGACTTTCAATAAAAATTAAGTAAATAAGCACTGGTGCTGCTGCCAAGCGATAAAGTGTAATGGCATTAATGATGTAGTAACTTTGTTTATGCATGTAGTAAATCAGTGAATAGAAGACAAAATTATTCGGGACTGGTGGCGGAGATTATGATTAATATCATCCACAAGTTTGACATTTATCATGTAAACCTTTAATGATCAAAGATATTTTTGTTTCGATTAATTATAAATATCTAATGGATAAAATGCAGTCAGTTATTGTAAAAAAAATGAAAATGAAAAAAATTCTTGTACCCACAGATTTCTCAGACAATGCTAACAATGCATTGACGTACGCATCGGAATTAAACAAAAAGATAAATGCTGAAATCATGCTTTTTCATGTTTACACTATTCCTGTTATTGCAACAGACATTCCTGTTTTTGTTTTGACAGAGGGGGAAGTGCAGGCTGATGCTGAATTTAAGTTAGACAAACTAAAACAAGAGTATAAAGCATTATATCCGGCAATAGAGTTTAAAACAAAAGCCTCCATGGGTTTGGCAAAGAGTGGAATTATTGATGAAGAGAAAGAAGCCAGGTATGATTTGGTAGTAATGGGAACTCGTGGTGCAAGCGGTATGAGTGGGTTCTTTGTAGGAAGTTATACAGCATCCGTAATTGGTAAATCAGTTTGTCCGGTTATTGCAGTGCCGGAAAATGCAAGAATGACAGGACTGAACAAAATTGTATTTGCGGCTAATTATGGCACGGATGATTTTGAAAATGTGTTTGAAGTAATAGAGATTGCACGCTTGTTCGATTCAGAAGTAATTCTTTTGCATGTGGCTACGGGAGAATTAAACAAGACATTTGAGTTTGCTGAAATTGAAGGCTTCAAAGAACAGATTTCGGGAGAAAGCGGATACGATAAAATTTCTTTTAGGCTGCTTGAAGATGTAGATGTTTATCATGGTTTAAATTTCTATCTCGAAGAAATTAAAGCAGATATGCTTATCATTAATATGCGGAACCGAACCTTTGCTCAAAAGTTTGCAAGCGGCAGCCTAACAAAAAAAATGGCGTATCATACGCACATTCCACTGCTTGCTTTTCATACTGACATTTGATTATTCGCATGATAGCTTGTAATTACAACATTCATTGGGCTATCAGAAAATTTAACGGAAAGTTTTATAAATAGAAGACAATGAATACGAAAAAGGCGAATATGTGAATGTGTGACTCTTGCCTGTAAATTATGTAGCACTGTATGGAATTAAAGGTTCATCTTTACAATCATAGTAAACAATAGAAATCCGAAAATATAAATTTACTCAATAGAATTATTCTATGCCGATTCGTACATTGAAAGTCTTATTAATACCTTAATTCCCTTAAGCACATGACCACCAGAAAAAAAGTATTGCTCATAGATGATGATGAGGATTTCGGAATACTGATGGAAAAATTACTCATAAATGAGAATGTCGAATTTCTAATTGCGCACACTCTTACCGAGGGAATGATGATGCTGGAAAAAGAACAACCTGAATATGTTTTCCTTGATAATATGTTACCTGATGGCTCAGGTTGGGAAAAAACAGAATTCATTTTACATAATTATTCGCAAACACATTTGATCCTGCTAAGTGCACTTGGTGTTCCAAAAACTTCGGCATCAACATTTCGCATTCTTGAAAAGCCACTTAGCATGCAGGAATTGTTATCGTGCCTTGATATTGAAGAATATATTTTGTAAGACTTCAATTGTTTTCTTTTCGGAAAGTTTTTCAATAAAGGATTAAAATGTAGTACAGATTTTTCCTGATCACACGTAAAGTAAAAAAAACAGGCTTGTGCATTCTTTAACCTAAATTTGCAATACTATGGGTACGTAGAATTATAAAGTGCCTGTCCACGGAGGACTCCTTCTGACAACATTAAAACAAACCACCTCGGTTGAGACACCTTATGGATAAAAATAAAAAATCTGATGAATTGATTATTGCTAATGAAGAACTTGCTTTTCAAAATGAAGAAAAAGAAAAAAGGGCAGCAGAATTGATCATTGCTAATATTGAACTGGCTTTTCAAAACGATGAGAAAGAAAAACGGGCAAAAGAGTTGATCGTTGCTAACAAAAAAATTAATGAATTGGAAGAACTCCTTCAGAATAATTCCAAGGAAATATCCGATTATAAATATGCAGTGGATGAATCATCCATAATAGCCGTTACCGACCAGAAAGGGATTATTAAAAAGGTAAACAATAATTTTTGTAAAATATCAAAGTATAGCGAGGAAGAGTTAATCGGACAAGACCATCGCATTATTAATTCGGGTTATCATGCCAAAGAATTCATTCGTGATTTATGGCTGACTATTACCAACGGAAAAATATGGAGAGGTGAATTAAAAAACAAAGCAAAGGGTGGCAGCTTTTATTGGGTGGATACTACCATTGTTCCTTTTCTGAATGATCAGGGCAAACCCTATCAATATCTCGCTCTAAGGGCAGATATTACCGCTCGCAAAGAAACCGAAGAGTATCTGATACAACGAACTGCCCAATTGGAAACTGCAAACAAAGAGCTTGTCTTTCAACACGAAGAGAAAGAAAAACGTGCGGGAGAATTAATCATTGCTAACAAAGAGCTTGTATTTCAAAACGAGGAGAAAGAAAAACAGGCAATAGAGTTAAGCATTGCTAACAAAGAACTTGAGGCATTCACTTATGTATCAAGTCACGATTTGCAGGAGCCATTACGTAAAATTCAAACCTTCATTGGTCGCATCACTGAAAATGAAGGTCAAAATTTTACCGAAAAAGACATTGATTATTTCCATCGGATACGGGAAGCCGCCAATAGAATGCAAACGCTCATCATAGATTTACTTTCCTTCTCCCGCCTAAACACCGCTGAAAGAAAATTTGAAATCACCGATCTCAATATCATTGTTGAAGATGTAAAAACCGAACTCGCAGATACCATTGAAGAAAAACATGCATTCATAGAAGCTACCGGTCTGTGCAAAGCCAACATCATCACGTTCCAGTTTCACCAACTCATGCACAACCTCATCAGCAACGCACTCAAGTTTTCAAATCCTGATATACCATCACACATATTAATAAAGAGCAGAATTGCATTAGGTAATAAATTAAATAACGAAAAGCTTTCACCCAAAAAAAATTATTGCCATATCACCATCAAAGACAACGGCATTGGCTTCGAACCTCATTTCAGCGAACGCATTTTTGAAGTATTTCAAAAACTTCACGGCAATTCGGAATATACAGGAACAGGCATCGGGCTTGCCATCGTAAAAAAAATAGTGGAGAATCACAACGGCATCATCACCGCAACAAGTGAATTAAACAAAGGCGCAACGTTTGATATTTATATTCCCGGCTAACTAAAAAAAATCCAATTTGATCCGTTTTCTTAAATCAATTTATAGTGTGCATGGGATAAATTTCCGCATTTCGATTATCTATTTTTAAAAACCTTAGTAGAAAAAACTAACCCTTTTTAAAAACCTTATTACCTTATTTCATGATGTAATAAGGTAATAAGGTTGAAAATTTAGGCTCTTGTTTTCTACTAAGGTTAAAGGAAAAAATAAGGTTTAAAAATGCGGAAATTTATCCCGTTTTAAGTATAGTTTATTTCCCTTCCTTTTTCAGTTTCTCTTGTTTGCGAAAATATTTTTTCAATAGAAAACTGTGTTTTAATGCTTCGAGATCTTCGTCTAATTTGGCTGTCGAGGTTTTAAGGTTATAGAGCGTTTGCTTTAGGTTTTCTGCTGCTGTGCTGTCATTCAATAATACTGCAGCACTGCCTTTGCCGGTATTAAGTTTATTTAAAACTTCATTTAACTGCTGAGAAGAAGCGGAAAGTTTTTCACCGGTATTCTTTATATCACTCATGGCGGATTGCAATTCTTTTGTCATTGCGGTATCGTAAAGCAATGCACCAACAACTCCCTTCCCATGTTTTACATCACCGATAATTGCTGATGCTTCATAAGAAGAGGAGGAAAGATCTTTACTGACAGATTCAATATTATGCATTATACGATTGAAGCTTTGTGCAAGAGTAGTATCAACGAGGATAGAATATACACTGCCACGGCTTTTCGTGATATTATCAGTAATGTTTTTAAGATTATCAGAAACAAATAAAACATTGTCATTGGTCAATTGCAATGTACGAAGCATTGCTTCGGTGTTCACGCCTCTTAGCGAAGGAATCTCATTGCCTGGTTCAACCAGGGGAGCATCAGCAGCAACCGGCTCAATGTTTACAAGACGGTTTCCCATCAATCCATCCGTGCCGATGCTTGCTATCGAATTGCAACGGATAAATCTTCTCATGTCCACATCAATAATCATTTCTATGCGGATGGAAGTATCATTTACAATTTCAATTTTATTGACCGTTCCTACATCAATACCCGAAAAACGGACATTGTTTCCAGTTTGCAATCCGCTTATATTGTGAAAGGTGGTGTAAAGCTTAAATGTTCGCCCGAAAATATTTTTATTGTTGCCAATAAAATATAGAGCAACTATAAGCACTACCGCTCCCACTATCATAAAAATGCCGAGACGAATGTTTCTTGAGATTTCTTTTTCCATAATTTATTTAAAGAATGAATGCACTTTTGGATCTTCCAATTGTTTTAAGTAATCAAATGTTCCTTCGGCATAATTAATTCCGTCAATCATCACAGTCAGGCGATTGGCAAGGATTTTCGCACAATGCATATCGTGTGAAATGATAATGGACGAGCTGTTGTATTTTTTTTGCATCTGCAGCATCAGGTTGCTGATTTCTTCAGCAGTGATTGGGTCAAGTCCTGTGGTAGGTTCATCATAAAGCACGATGTCCGGTTTCATTACCAAAGCACGGGCAAGCCCTATGCGCTTTTTCATACCTCCTGATAATTCAGAAGGCATTGTGTTAATGACATTAAGCAAGCCCACGTTAGTCAAGGCTTCTTCCACTAATTGTTTCATCTCTTCCTTTGTTTTATGCCTTCCATGTCTTCGTAATGCAAAGGCAAGATTTTCCTTCACCGTCATGCTATCGTACAATGCGCTACTCTGAAATACAAAGCCTATTCTCGCTCTCAGTTCATCCAGCTCATGCGGTTCAATGGATGAAATTTCCTTACTGAACACTTTCAATGAGCCACCATTATATTTTATTAAACCCACAATACATTTAATGAGTACCGATTTGCCACAGCCTGACTTACCAAGCACTACTACATTTTCACCTTTATTGATGGTGAGATTGAAATCAGTGAGCACACGATTTTTTCCGAAAGATTTCTTAAGATGTGCTACTTCGATAACGGGTTCACCGTATTCTGCATTAGTTGATTTAACGGTGTTAATATCTGTTGCTGTTTGTGTTTCCATTTTTAAATGAATCCGAAGAAACCAGTTATTTGAACAACCAATAAATCAATAATAAACACGAGCAACGAAGCCACAACCACAGCAGAATTGGCAGAACGACCAACACCTTCAGTTCCTTTTTTAGAATTATATCCTTTATAGCAACCAATTAACCCGATGGCAAATCCGAAGAAAAATGATTTGACGAAAGCCGGGATAAAATCACTGTATAACATTGTTTGAAAAATCTGGTTAAAAAATAAAGTAGCGCTCACTTCGCCCTGTGCATTCACTGCGAGAAAGGAGCCACACAAAGCAACGAAGTCACCCATAACAACAAGCAATGGAACCATGAGTGTTGTTGAAATAATTCTTGTTACTACGATATATTTAAATGGATTGGTACCTCCCACCTCCATTGCATCAATCTGTTCAGTCACTTTCATAGAGCCTAATTCAGCGCCAATGCTTGAACCGATTTTTCCTGCACATATCAAGGCAACAATTACAGGTCCTATTTCGCGGATGATGCTGATGCCAACCATTTTTGGAAGCCATGCTTCAGCTCCGAATTCAACAAGCGTGGGTCGCGTTTGTAATGTAATCACCAGCCCAATAATGAATGCTGTTAATCCCACAAGTGGAAATGAGCGGTAGCCTATTTCATAGCATTGCCTCAATATTTCCCTGAACTCAAAAGGAGGAAAAAAAACTTCCCGGAAAAAACGAAGTGCAAACCGGGTAATATCACCTGCTTCATTAAAAAAATCCTGTAAGCCCTGCGGCATTGATGAGAAAATACTTTTCGGTGATTCCTCATCTTGCTCACTCGTTGTTAAAGGATCATTCACAGGTGCGAAAGTACCTTTTTAAAAATTAGGCGGTCTTTCAGCTTTGGTTTGTGATATTAAATCAGGAAATGTATTGAATATACTCCCGCTTTCGATTTGTATTATCCCATAATCGGCAAATCGTTTCTCATTTCAGAGTTATTCTTCATTTAACCGCTATTTTATCTCAGAAAAGACATGGCACATATATTAGGCTGCTTTAGTATAAATAGTTTAAAACACCTAAAATGGAAAAAAATCAAAATGACAAACGCAATCAGCAATCTGATAGCAAGTCAAATCAACAATCAACACAGGTCGGAAAGAAAAAAGAAACCGATCCAAACAACCCAACTGCTAATAAAGACAAACAGCAAGGTTCGAAACAAGGCGACCAACAACGTCAGGGATCAACTTCAACTCAAGGTAAAAAGAATATGGATGTTAAAGACACCGAAAAGAAGGAAAGTAAATTAAGCAATCAAAACACAAAAAAGGGAAATTTGTAAAACTATTTTTTAAAAAAACAAATCGGGTTACAACCGTAACCCGATTTTTAATTCAGATTCTTTATCTTTTAATTCAATAAATAAAATATTTTTAAATCAAACAAAATGAAAAAATTAATTTTATTATTCGCAATTGCAGGATTATTTACACAGGCGCAGGGGCAGAAGCTAAAAGCAAAGGATGTACCTGTAGCGGTTACTGCTGCATTTGAGAAAGCACATCCAACAACAAAAGATGTTGATTGGAGTAAAGACGGAAATAATTATGAAGTAGAATATGACGTAAACAAAACGGACATGTCAATTACTTACAACTCTTCAGGAAAATTGATGGAAACTGAAATGGAAATAAAGGCTTCTGCTCTTCCTGCTCCTGTTATGGAATATGTGAAAACTAATTATAAAGAAGATGAAGTGAAAGAAGCATCCAAAATTACTGATGCAAGTGGCATTGTAACCTATGAAGCAGAAGTAAAAGGTATGGATTTGATTTTTGATTCAAAAGGAAACTATATTAAATCTATGAAAGCTGATGCAACTTTATTTGGTAAATAAAAAACTATTCAAACAATTTTAAACTCGAAATCATGCATAAAGAACACGAAAAAATTATTCGTCAATTAAACGATTGTGCCATTGAATGTAATCATTGCTTCAGCGAATGTCTTAACGAAAAAGACATAACCATGTTAGCACGTTGCATCGAACTGGATCGCGAATGTGCAGACGTTTGTCAAATGACAGCATCACTACTCGCAAGAGATTCCGAGCATGCGCATGAACTCATGCAGTTATGTGCAAAAGTTTGCGAAGCATGTGCTGATGAATGTTCAAAGTATCAAAACGACCATTGTAAGCGTTGTGCCGATATCTGTCGCAAATGCGCTGAGACTTGTAATGCTCATGTAGCAGTCAATCAATAAATCTATAACTTAAAAAACGGAAGGTTGAATTGTTCATTCTTCCGTTTTTATTTTCAACTGATTGCTCATTGTGAAAGAAAATGAAATGCACTTTAAATTTAATTCAAGTAAACTAAAAGCAGCTTCATGGAATTTATTGACTACGATAAAAATTTAAAAACCACAGATAATGAAAATAGACAAGAAAATTCTTACTGATTTTACAGAGCAGAGCAATCATAACGGTATGAGTAATCATTCAGATTATAAGAGTAAAGGGATAGCTCCTCTTGTATTGGAAAAATCGAAACCCCACATCATTGTTGAAATTATTGAGTATTTGCCCAACGCAGTGGTAAGCAAAACCATTATTAAAAAAACAACGGGCAATATTACTGTTTCCTCTTTTGACGAAGGCGAAGAATTAGCTGAAACGACTTCTCCCTTCGACAACTACATTCAAATAATTGACGGGGAAGCCGAAGTTATTATTGCTGAAAAGAAATACAAGCTTAGATTAGGAGAAGGTATTATCATTCCTGCCCATACAGCGCATTGCTTCAATGCCAATGAACAATTCAAAATGATTTCTACAATTATAAAAGACTCATACGAGGATTAACTAAAAACATTGTTAAACAAATTCCTAATGTACACTCACATGAAAACAAAAATTATTGTATTTGCAGTACTCCTTTTAGTAATAACAACTGCATTCATTTCAATAGATAAATTTCAAGTAACTACAGGACCTCATGGCGGAAGGCTACAACAGGCAGAAAACTTCAACATTGAAACGAATACTTCTAATTCGGAATTTTACGCGTATCTCCTGAATAAACAATACAAGCCTGTTAGCAATAAAGGTGTTACTTGTAAAATAAGATTTCTCTTCCCTGATAGCACCAATATTGATGTCACCTTAATGCCATATAAGGAAGATGGATTTAGAATAGAATCAAGTGTAGCGGGTTATCATTCATACTGGGTTATCTTCCATGCATTCGGGAAAAATATATCGGCAAAATTTGAAAATCAAATTGCCATAGTTCAGGAAAAATAATTTATCAATACCATTTCCCTTGTGGTTAGTTTTTTTACAATCACTTTCGATATAAGCCTCACTGTGGTTGATGCAAGGAGTACCAACCTGAGTGAATATCAAAAAAGGTTTAATAGGAAATAAAAACAAAAATCAAAATTATTTTACTCACACTTAAAAAAATTAAAAAAATGGCAAACGAAAAAGACCAAATCAAAGGTCAATCCAATCAAGGCGTACAAAAAAGCCGCGGTAACAATGACAGTTCAGGTACTTCAGGTGATTCAAAAAAAGGAAACACTTTTATGAATCCAGAAGAGCAAAAAGAAATTTCGAGCAAAAAAAGACACAAACCATCTGCTAAATCAGGTAATGGAAGTGGAAGTGACAGCCTTAACCAGTTAAATAAATCAAGTTCTAAAAAAGAAAATCAGGGACGCAGCAAGGGTTTAAGCAAACGTGAAGGCTCCCAGGGCAAGCAGGGTAATCCGCATTAAATGGTAAAGATTATTGTTTAGGGGAGATTCAGAAAGAGAAATTGAGAAACAATCCCTCACAGCGTGAAATGTTGAATACTGGCGAAAGGAAAGCGGAGAAATCGAAACATCCCTCGCTGCAAAGCGGGAGATTTATTTTTAGCAAAAAATAGCATGGTAATACTTTATCATTAAAATAAAAAATTAAAACTATGAAACAAACTATAAAAACATCGGCAGGAAAAGAGAGAGAAAACCCTCCAATAAATCCGCCCGGCAATCCACTTCCAAATAAACCAACTACTCCTGCAAAGCCGGATGAAAATCCCGACCCTACCAAGCCAAGACCCGGAGGTGAAGAACCCGAAAAAAACGATCCTACAAGAATAGAAGAACCATCAAAAACCGACCCCACACGCATTGATGAACCACTTCCAGCCGGAACCTTAACCGCCAAAACAATAAAATAGAACAATTTCTAAAATCAAATAACCATGGCACTATTAAAAGTAATCGAACTCTTAGCCGAGTCAAAAAAAAGTTGGGAAGATGCAACACAAAATGCAGTTACCGAGGCATCAAAATCCATCCGCAACATACGCTCGGTGTATGTAAAAAATTTAACTGCCGAAGTGGATAAAAACGAAATAACTCACTGGCGGCTAAACTGTAAAATAACTTTCGAAAAAGAATAACTCCATGTGAAGGGTATAGCTCCTCCTGCATTTGGATTAACTCCCCTGAATTATCTGCTGTTAAAGGGAAAGCAGGAACCGGTGGAGCACGAAGTTTTTATTTCGTTGACTAAGTCAAAGAGAATTTCAACCTTCGTTTTCAACAGTAGCGAACGCATAACATCAAGATAAAAGAAATAAACTTTGGACAAATTAAAAATAAACGGAGACGCTGAAAACCGATTAGAGTAAGCAGAAAAAATAAAACAATTAAAATGAAAAAAATACTTGTTACCAATTACAGCTATAGTGTTACCCGCGAGGAGTTTGAGAAAATGACCGCTGAGCTGGCGCAGGCATTTGCCGATGTTCCTGGTTGCCTTTGGAAAATCTGGCTGATTGATGGTGAAAGAAAAGAGGCAGGTGCTGTTTACCTGTTTAAGGATGAAAAGTCATTGCAAGATTTCAAATCCAGTCCATTAGTTTCTTCTGTCCTTTCACATCCTGCCTTGAGTAATTTTGATTTAAAGGAAAGGGATATTCTTAAAGAAGTGAGTGAAATCACTCGTGCTCCGCTTTCCTGACGATAACCTTCTCAGGCAGTATTAGTGGAGAAATCTCCAACAATGGCAAAATAAAAGGATAGTTTTGTTAAGCGCATTTAATCAGGAATAATGAACATTACTACTTCTTCAATTATAAAAAAACTGCTTGTTCTGTTTCTTGTTTTTGCAGGATTGCACTATGCTAAGGAATTTCTGATGCCGCTGGCAATAGGGGCTGTTTTAGCAACTCTCTTTTTGCCTTTCTGTATATGGATGGAAGAAAAGAAAGTGCCCCGTGGTCTGGCAACATTTATTTGCTTGTTGGTATTATTACTTGTTATAGGCAGTATAAGTGCGTTGATTGGCTGGCAGGTTTCTGAACTGGTAAACGATGTTGCACTG
>JANLUX010000305.1:0-5672 GCA_031363705.1 Bacteroidota bacterium | reverse complement strand
AAAAAGTTTTGCTTGAAGCTGAGTTGCTTGACCTCAAAGCTAATCCTGCACGTAATGCAAAAGGCACAGTGATAGAGTCATCTCTTGATAAAGGACGTGGTTATGTTACAACTGTCCTTGTACAAAACGGTACATTAAAAGTTGGTGATGTTGTTTTAGCAGGTTGCTTCAGTGGTCGTGTAAAAGCAATGTTTAATGAGCGGGGTAATAAAGAAACGCAGGCTGGACCAGCAACACCAGCAATGATACTTGGTATGACCGGTGCACCTCAAGCTGGTGATCAGTTTAACGTAATGGATGATGAGAGGGAAGCACGTGAAATTGCGAACAAGCGTCTGCAGTTACAACGTGAACAAGGCATACGTACACATAAGCATATCACACTTGATGAGATTGGAAGAAGGTTGGCAATAGGTAACTTTAAAGAACTGAACGTTATTGTAAAAGGTGATGTGGATGGTTCTATTGAAGCATTATCTGACAGCTTGTTAAAACTTTCTACTGGTGAAATACAGGTTAACGTTATACATAAATCAGTTGGTGCAATCAGCGAAAGCGATATCATGCTTGCTTCCGCATCCAATGCAATCATCATTGGTTTCCAGGTTCGTCCTTCAGTTAGCGCACGCAGACTTGCAGAACAGGAACAGATTGATATCAGATTATATTCAATCATCTACGATGCAATCAACGAAGTGAAAGCAGCAATGGAAGGTATGCTGGCACCTGATTACGAAGAAAAGATTGTTGGTAATATAGAAGTACGCGAAGTATTTAAAATACCAAAGGTAGGAACCGTTGCCGGGTGTATGGTGCTTGATGGAAAAGTTTCACGCAATACAAAAATACGGGTGGTACGTGATGGTATCGTAGCTTATTCAGGAGAGCTTGCTTCATTAAAGCGTTTTAAAGATGACGTGAAAGAGGTGTCTTCAGGTTTTGAATGCGGATTGAGCATTAATAAATTTGATGACATCCGTGTAGGTGATATCATTGAAGGTTACGAACAGATTGCTGTTAAGCGTACTCTTGCTTAATATATTTTGAATCTGATCATCATTCATTTTTTCAAGCATGATAATCTAACATAATATTTACACTTAATAAAAAAGCACTTTCAGGTTAAACTGAAAGTGCTTTTTTTTTGCAAGCAAATAGCTTTTATTGACTCACACTCTTTTTCTTACCATACCATTTGTTTTTATTCCTGTTACCTGAAGAATTTGTTTTAGATGGAGATGATGAAGGTTTTGAATGATGATTATTGTTTCTGTGTTGTTGCTTTACTTCTTTCACCGGGTTATTGTTCATCAATGGAAAAGGATGATGATCAACAACAGGAATCTTTTTATCAATGAGCTTTTCTATATCACGCAGCCAGGGTTTTTCCTCTGCATCACAAAATGAAATTGCGGTTCCTTTCGCACCTGCCCTGCCAGTTCTTCCGATGCGATGTACGTAGGTTTCAGAAATATTGGGCATTTCGTAATTGATCACATATTGAAGATCGTCCACATCAATGCCTCGTGCTGCAATATCAGTAGCTACCAGTACACGTGTTGTTTGTTCTTTAAAGTTAGTGAGTGCACGCTGCCTTGCATTTTGCGCTTTATTTCCATGAATGGCTTCTGCTTTAATATGATGTTTCAGCAGGATACGAACCACTTTATCAGCACCATGCTTGGTGCGTGTAAATACCAATGCGGTTTTAATGTTTTTATCTTTTAATACTTCCAAAAGCAGATCGCTTTTGTTTGCCTTATCCACAAAATAAATTTGCTGCTGAATGATGTCAACAGTGGATGAAACAGGTGTAACTTCCACTTTGCGTGGATGATGCAGGATAGTAGCTGCAAGCTTTACAATTTCCGGAGGCATGGTAGCAGAAAAGAAAAGTGATTGACGTTTTTTTGGAAGAGCCGCAAGCAGTTTTTTTACATCGTGAATGAAACCCATGTCAAGCATACGGTCTGCTTCGTCAAGAACAAAAATCTCAATATCATGTAATGAAATGAAACGTTGGTTCATCAGATCGAGCAACCGGCCAGGTGTTGCCACCAGAATATCCACACCTTTTTGCAATGCAATGGTTTGGTGATGCTGACTTACACCACCGAAGATCACGGTGCAAGTAAGACCTGTGTGACGGCCATAATTTTTAAAGCTTTCGCCAATTTGTATGGCAAGTTCTCTAGTTGGAGTAACTATAAGACTTCTGATTTTTCTTTTTTTATCAATTGTTTTATTTGTGCTAAGCAACTGAAGTATAGGAATAGCAAACGCTGCTGTTTTACCTGTGCCTGTTTGAGCACAGCCCAATAAGTCGTTGCCTTGCAATACAATGGGAATAGCTTCTTTCTGAATGGGTGTAGGAATGGTGTAACCTTCTTCTTTTAGTGATTTAAGAATAGGCTCAATAATGTCTAATGATTTAAATGGCATGTATAATTTATGATTTTTTTATGGAAAAGTTTTTGTAAAAACAAAAGAAAGTTTCCGGGGTTTGTGATTACAAAGATACGCTTTAATAGTGAGCACTCAACATCACGTTAAAATTAGATGTTGTAAAAAATATTGTGAAGAGATTAATGAGTTTTCACATAATGCTAACTATTAAATGTAGATACAACACAATGAATAAATTGAAGATTCCTCTGATTTTTTATTAATCAAAATCTTTTTTATTACTGTTATACAAACTGATTATCCGGCAGCTATCAGAAGCATCTAATTCTTCACAACCCTTAAGACAACATTTCCGTTTTCAGTTATCACATGTACAAAATACAATCCTTTTGCACCATGAATTTTCTCAATAATATTACTTGTTGAATGAAGTTGCTTATGTGAAATTACCTGGCCGAATACATTGCAAACTTTTATATCCACATCATGATAAATCTTTCCTAAGTCAATATTAAAAGTACCGTTATTTGGATTAGGATAAATAGATGCATTGATTGTAGCTTTTTCGTTTTCTTTAATACCTACTATACCTACTACTGTGTAGGCAGTGTTAGTTACTACAGGTAAATTAAAATCAAAATAAATATAAGCTGTATTGAGTATTGTGTTCCCCAGTATAAGCGTGTTTTTTGGTTTGATTTTGTAAGCAAGATAACCGTGGCTTGCAGGTTCATTTACATTACTGTCAGGTAGATTGATATTATTAAACTGACATTTCATTTTGTTACCATCACTTACTGTAAGAGTGTGAGGATGACTTGCGCTTTCAATTTCCAGACTGCTCAAATCAAGATTGGAACTAAGTGTATCTTTTACAATCACCGTAAAAGCAGTATCCGTTCCTGTGTTTTGAAAACGTATGAGGTAATGCAGATAATTTCCATCCGTCACTTGTGTTGGAGTTATGTATGATCCCCCAAGCATTGACTTATCGTTAGGGTCATAAGAACCCTGTACAGTTTGATGGATTGTTATGCCATTATTCTCAGGGTTGGTGTCTGTAATTAATGGAGTAATGTATGCATTGAGTGATAATACATTGCCAAAGTTGACGAGTGGTGGAGCATCAATTTGGAAGTTGACATCGATATATCGTCCTTCTAAAGGTGTTAAGTTGGAATAGGTGAATTCTAATGTATCGCCACTCACGTTAGTCACTGAATCTGTCGAAGACAAATAACTTTCCCGGTTATCGTGTATTAAGTAAATATTACCACTCATTGTTACTGTACCTAAGTTAGCATACGCAATCCGGTAAGTTACATTGAATCCAGGACGGGCAACACCTAAAGGAAGAAGGGAAAGTGTTAAATCCTGAATTCCAGGTAAGGGGAACAATGCAAAAGAGATCGTGTCAATGTTATGATATGTTGTAAAATTAGAAGTGTGCTGCAAAGGTGACGAACTGTAAGATGGAAGAATTTGTAGCGTTGTGATAGTTGTACCTATACCGGCACTGTTTAAAAAATATCCATTACTGGGTTGTGATGCCTGAACATAACTTCCCGTTGACACCACAGTTACATAATCAAATCCGCTTTCATTGGTATCTCTTACACCATTTTGATTAAGATCAACAAAGCAATCTCCAAAAATAGAATTAGAAGCAGGTATTGCAGTAATTCCAGCATACACAATATCACTCGGACTAAGTAAATTATTATTATACTGAGTTGCATTGGAGGTCAAAGAATGACCTGGTGCAGGATCACGCTGGTAAACGATATGTACATTGTTATCCACTAAAGTTGCAACACATGGCCAAACCGCTTCCTGGAAATCTCCATCGGGTGATGGATTGAGTGTAAACGGTGTACTCCATGTTAACCCGAAGTCAGGTGATGCAATCAAAAATATATGTCTAAATGATTCCTGCCACGCAGTAGTATCAGCTCTCTCATCAATGGCTGAATAGGCAATATAAATATTATTACTGCTGTCAATACCAATAGAGGGCTGAGCACATAAACCGACATTATATAATCCGAATCCTGGATCAGTAGTATCAGCAGGATTTGTGGCTATATCTACAAATCCATTCCCGTTAAAATCTTCTGCAGCAGCTATAATAATAGCAGCGCTCATCCCCTCATGCCAGTAAAATAGTCCTGTATTGTCTGTAGGAAAATAACTTGTATTTGTGGCACCTGCATCTTCAGAAATAATCATATGGCTGAATGAAACATGACATATATTGTTATTATCAATAGTCACTGTCACATCACCTGCATTGCTTCCGATCATTTCACCTATTCCATCACCTGTTGTATCAGTATTCATCGTTATCGGATCATAAGGTTGTCCAAGTGGAAAAGGCATCACAACCGTTTTTGCCCAAGTAACACCTCCGTCCACTGACTTAAACAGCGACACATCATTGGTAAAACCACCTGTTACAATCGCGACTACATCTCCACGCACATCAATATGATAATCTTCAGCTCCAACACCATACATAAAAGTGGAATCGGTACCGGGAATTTGAATATGGTCATCCACCCATGTAATTCCTCCATCTGTCGAACGACTGTAAGTAAGAGGTCCGGTTTGCCCTAAAACAGGTACAGTGTCCATTCCTTGTGAGTTTGTTATAACGTGCAATGTGTTTCCTGCGCCTCCACCAGCGGCAAAACGTGGCCATAAATCTTGCTGAATCGGAAACAAGGCCCAATTTCCGACTGTATCCTTGCTCCAAGGCCCCGTTCCTTTAACTGCACGCTGTGAAAGTTCTAATCCTGAGTCACCATCCGCAACCACGTATTCGCCAGATGGTGTGACATCAATATTGCAAAAACCGGTTTTTAAAGAACTTATAGGCAAGTTAGGTATAGGTAACCATGATGAACCGTTATAGTAATTATAACCAACACCACGATCAATACCATTTATCCCTCCAATCGGAGTAAAGTTCCACACAACTGAAATGGTGCCATCACCGTTATTTGAAATTCGCTTTCCAACACTTTTAAAACTTTGTAAATCATAAATGGTTCTACCAATGGTAGCTTCAGTTAAAGTTGATGAGATATTATGCATTTCTGATTTAGTGGATTGAGCAATTGATGGCATATTACTTCTTCCTGAAGTCTCAGCTCGAACTACACCAGCCAGTTGCACCTTCATTGGCTTCATCTTAACTGATGCAGGTTTGCCTTTGATTCCAGCCAGGTTATTTTGAGTTTGTGAGTTAGCAGATAAGCTGAAAA
>JANLUX010000287.1:0-6043 GCA_031363705.1 Bacteroidota bacterium | reverse complement strand
GTTATATTTGATAACAATGAATCAGGCAGATCAATTAATAAAGAAGGTGCACCTGCAATATACTGTGCAGAAAACATGCGCTGATGTGTTAATCCATAATTTTGAATGATAGCTAATGTGTCATCATCACTAATAATTCCGTTTCCATTGCAATCAGCATGCTTGTGATTAGTGCTGTCAGCAAAAACATTTATCCAGTCCTGCACATATTTTCCATCCCAGGTTATTGTAGTATCAATTCGTGCAGTGCCTGTATCGCTATAAGCAATGCCGATAGATAATAAATCTAAATTATTTGCAATGCCATCATTGTTTGCATCACCGGGATAAACTGGGGAACAGCCAGGAGGAGCCGTTACAATAATTTCCTGAGTAAAATTATACGAATTGTGTCCTTCTGGATCAATATATGTTGCGTACAAATAATATGTTTTATCAGGACATAATACTGTATCGGATATGGGACACCCGTTTATATAATACAAAGAAGGATAAAAGCCAAGTCCATCATTTATCTCATTATTAAAAAGTCCACAGTTAAAAGATACATATCCATTGTAACGACCACAGTCAGGAGAATAAATACTATCCAGAATCGCACTATCACAACTGGGAAAAATAAGATCTATGATTATATCAATAGTATCAACGCAATTAATATTGTAAGAACAGATAACAGTATAATTGCCTGGCGAAAGATTCCACCCGCTGAATGGACATTGATTCATTGAAAATGGACTATTATATGAATAATAATAACCATCATCTGTACCAGGACATGTTGCATTAGTTTCAATTATATACTGATAAGGGATTCCAGTGGGAGGAATCAGAATATTGATCGAATCAACCAATCCATTTCCATCAATAACTTCAATACATTCATCCCATCCATAATATGTTGCAATTGTAGAGTAATACTCAACTGGATTTATAGTGTCCGAAGTTCCACAAAAAGCATAAGTATATGGAGGACTTCCGCCACCAACACTAAAATTAACCGATGACCAGTTAGAACCGCATACATTATTAACCTCATAAGATGTAACTAATGGATCTCCCACATCAAAAGTGCTGGAGTAATAGCAATTATTAGAAGCGTTAACGGTGCAAGTATAAGTGCCAGGGCATAAATTATAAAGCGATTGTACAGTATCACCAGTTCCCCACAAGATACTTGAGTAACCAGTTGTAACTGACATTGAATCATTGCATACACCAACTATGCTATCTGGTATTTCATAATAGTGAACCGGAGGAATACATAATGGAAGAGTTGATTGGAGATTGACAGGTTTATTAGGGATACAGAAATCATAACTTATACTATTAAGAGAGTCAGGTAATTTTGGTAGGCAGGAAAGTGTGTGTTTACAATTAAGGGTTCTTAAATTATTTGGGAAAACGGGAAAACTATCCAGCGGGTTATTATCTATACCCAGGTATGTTAAGGTAGAAGGAAGTATTGGAATTGAATGGAGATTATTTGCACCACAAATTAAAGAGGAAAGACTCGGAGGAAGAGCAGGAATCGAATCAAGGAAATTATCATAAAATATTAAATGCTCCAATCCGGAAGGTAGAACCGGTAAGGTATTGATTTGATTAAATGAAAAATGCAATCTTTTCAATGAATCAGGCAGTGATGGTAACGTACTTAAACTGTTTTGATAAATATTTAAAATTTTTAATGCCGGAGGGAGACTTTTAATAGTGTCTAATGATGAATACGTTATTTCTATTTCAACAAGGGAATCAGGAAATTTATCAATTATAGGATTGTCTTCACTGTTAAGTTTTAAAGTTCTCAAGGTATTAGGTAAGCTATCAATCAAGTGAATATTATTATTATAAGTGATAAAAGTTTGTAGTTGAGGAGGAAATTTAGTAAAACTATCAACGTCATTATACCTGATTTCCAGATAAATTAAGCTATCAAAATATTGAATCCCTTCAAAATCATGAACATCACTATAGCCAATAATAAGGCCTTTGCGGGAAATCAGAGCTGTATTAACTGTATCCAGGCTATCCCCCACAATGGCGTTGCTATCCACAAATTGCTTAATATAATTCCTGAAATTACTATCCGGCACCAGCACATACTGCGCCTGTACTTTTGCAGAAAACAGAAACAAAAAAAACAAGAAGTACTTTCTGTGTAGGTTTCATTTTTTCGGATTTGGTTTGGTAAAGATAAGGCTTGTGATTGCAAACGAAGTGAAACTTTCACAAAGTTTTATATTTTTCGATAATAAAAAATAAAGAATCTCTCAAAACGGTATTGCAATTTTTTTAGCAAAAGTTTTGTCTCCCAAATGAATCACAAGAAAGTAAATTCCTCGACTCAGATTTTGTGTGCTGATTTGCTGTACTGCTTTAAAATCAAAATTATTTTCTGAAACCTTTTGCCCCTCTGAATTATACATACAGATAAAATTATTCCTGTCAGGTACATCGGCAATTTTTATATGAATTGATTGAGCGCTACTGTTGTAATACACCCAAAAATTGTTTTCTGATGTTTGCTCTGTAAGTCCTATTGCAGTTTCATAATAAACAGTCAACCTGCCATGATCAACGCTCGCATCACAGTAATTCGGATTTAAGTTAATCGGTTGGAAAAATACTCCAAACCCCGATGAATTAATATCCGTTGAAGTTAATGTAGTTCCCCACATATCCGTTGAATCTCCATAGTCTGCATAAAGAGCCGTAACATCCCAGTATCCATTCGCTGCATGATTAGTCCCCACCGCTATTGGTCCGCTGTTCCAAAGCTGAACAACAGTATCAACAATACAATTTGGAAAAGAGGCTTTCCGCAAAACTTCTGCTTTCACACCCTTCATCACAGCAGTTACAGGTATATTGAAATTAAAACCCGTGGCAATTAATCCCCTTGCGAAACACAGTCCAAAAACGCACTGCGAATGTGGATTGAGCATTGCAGTGGCGTAAAGGCTATCTGGATCATCTGCATTCATTGGGTTGTTCCAGTTCGAACCTGGACAAGACAGGCAGCCTGCATATTGTTCAGTAATAAAAGTCGGTGGATAAGGACCTTGGATGTTTTGCGCGTGAATGGATAACTGAAATCCAAAAAACACTGCAATTAAGCATGATTGAAGTACAGATGTTTTCATGACACATAAATTTAAATGAATATGAGAACATCATATACAGACGTATCTTAATTCAAAATAGTTGCATAAACAAGTTTATGGTTGCCTGGAACCACCACTGTAAAACATAAGCCGTCAACCTTTCTATTGTGCACTCATTCTCCTTACAAACTCCGCCTTCTTTCTATCTGTACTCAACATATATTCATAAGGAGGCTGATCATTCTTTGTGCTTGCAACCCTTTTATCAGGTTTCATTCCCTGTATTGCATCATTGAATTTTACATCAGAAGATATTGCCTGCATAATGCCACGGTTATAACTGAAATACCACCATGAAGCTGCGTCTGCTTCAAGATAAATACTTATTGCATCATTACCTTTTCTCCGTAAGATTTCAACATAACCTTTCATTTGCCTGCTGATTGCACTCTTACTGATAAAGCCAACTCCAATTGTTCCTTTTGAATGATAAGCCTGAGCTATTCTGTTCCAATACAATTTTAAATCGGTGAGGAAAATTGTTTGTGCTAATTCCTGCGGAACTTTTTTAGGCGCGCCATATAAATTAAATTCAGAAATCAATTTATTTGCTTTCTCAGTTCCTAAAATCTGTTTCATGCCCCGGTTCCAAACCGGGCGTGCATCATTAGATGCCTGCAATGTTGGATTGCCTGTTATCAATTCAACCATTGCCTTCTGTGCATCCTCGTTAAACATAAAATCAAGACCCATCAGCAAATCAAAAGTTGTAGAATCGTTATTGAGATTATTAGAAACTGCGCCAACAGTTGTCATTTTAAACTGACCAAAGTTAGATGCAAGATCAATTGCGCCTTCAGCACTCACTACACATTTAGCATCATTAAGTACGATAAGACTTCCCGGTTCATCTGCACTTTTTAATTTTTCTTTTGAACCCACTTTGTATTCACGTGTTTTAGGATCATAGCTTAAAAATCCCTCTGTAGATATTATTTCAGGATCTGTAGATTTTTGTTTTGGTGATAGAAAGGCAGAATAAAAACCACTGCTGTCGCTATTTAAAATTATTCCAGCAAATAATTTTTCATGATTCTCATTGCGTGGCTCTCTCACAGGAATATTTACTCCTGCAGGATCAATGTCACCTGTAAAACCAAACCAACTCACTGCCAGTTTCTCATTGCAGTTATGATTTACTCTTGCAAAACCATCGAAGTTGAGAAGTGGATTGGATGCAATAATGTTTACTTTTCCTTTATATAAAATATTTGTGCTCAACTGAAAATTTGCTGAATCAGAAATTACACCGGTTGCATATGTCTGCAATGAAGTATCAATTCCAATTCTATCCAGTTGAATCAAGTGTTTAACTTTTACAGGGTCAGTATAAGAATATTTTCCTGTACCGCTGTAACTTCTTCTGCCTTCAATAGTGATATTAGCATCTTTAATTGTGTGATATCGGGTACTTGTATTTGCAATTACTGTTGCATCAACAAGCGGACGCATCACTGCTTTTTTCTCAATGATAACGGTTGCTGTATCGTTTGGTTGAATGCTTGCATCAGCCACTAAAATTTCTTTTACTTTTTTTGCTTTGATTAAATAATCATACAAACTGTAACGTGCCAATCCTGCATTCCATCTTAATGAATCCTGCATCGGATTTACACTTACAAAATCAGAACCGGTGATATTCAACTTTGTGTTTTGCTGATCACCAAATTCCACTTCGCGGTTATCAATAAACCATTTGAACTGGGCTATGAAACAGATGTATTGGTTAATAGGAAAACTAACGTATGAGCCTTTGCCGTTAGAAATGAATTCACCATAATGTTTTTCAAGATCAATTTTTGATTTCACATTTTTGGTGGCTATAGCAAGTACATCCACATCATCCGAATTCAAGCTGAAATCAGAAGTATCAGCTCCGTAAGCCTGCGGCTTAAAATAAAAATCATTGGATATTAAATGCGATTCAGAATAAAATGCATTGCCATTTCCTCCTAAACCTTTTGCTGCAAGCTTCAGATTTCCATTAAGTGAAAGTTTATTATCATACACGGTGAGATCATTTTCTTTCTTCATCACCATCATGTAATCTTTCTTGGGTTCCCAATCAATATAAACCTGCTTGCCTGCAGCTTGCGGAAACGCAACACCTGCAACTGTTTCATTGCTTAATTCAAATGTTGCAGAGTCAGCCAATGTTGAGTCAGGAAAAAACACAATACTTTTTGATTGTGTTGTGGAACTTAAATACTCAATCGTTCCATCACCAAGCAATCCGTTATAACTTAAATCAAGATGGTTGAAATATTTTCCTTTGCCACCATAGGCACTATAACCTTCGGGTGGAGTTTCCTTCACAAAACCAAAAGAATAATCAGGTCTGATAACAATCTTTTCTTTTATATCCGGAAAAATACCTGCGGATACCAGTTGTCCGTCAAACTGCATCCCACCAGGAGTAAAATTGTCAAGGCTGTCAATGGTGAATGGCTCCATCTTAAAATAAAAATTATCACGTTTATAAACGCCCTCATAAATAGATGGAGCATCATAATAAACATAAGATTCCTTTTCGCTTACGAATATTGGATAGCGCGGATAATTTTTCCTGCTCGATTTATTATCTGCACTGTCAATATAGAGTGTACCGGTGACATTCTGCAAGGTGCTCTTTAATGGAATTAATTTTTGATTACCATTCTCATCCAATTCATCCGACAAAACTTTTAACCTGATGGAATCAACATTCTCTAAATCAAATTTAAAATCTTTATAATTAAAAGTAAATTTCTTTCCGAAAAAATCCGTTCTGCCTGCATGTACTCTTCCATTGAATTCAAAATCACGGTTCTTTTTCAGTTTTATTTGCTGATCAGCGGGTACAACAAAAACATTTTGCGAATCACTCAATACTATTC
>JANLUX010000266.1:0-20254 GCA_031363705.1 Bacteroidota bacterium | reverse complement strand
CCGGTTCCTTGTATTTTAATTGATGATCGTTATAAAAAAATCAACAATGGCAGATTAGCTGACCTCGCTCCTACTATCTTAACGTTGATGGAGATTCCGGTGCCAAACGAAATGACAGGGAAAATTTTAATTTAAAACTATTTGTCATGCTGAACTTGTTTCAGCATCTCTCTAATTGTAGAGACCCTGAAACCAAGTTCAGGGTGACGGCAGACATAAAGCTATATGACAAAAAGATTTATCAGTTTTTATTTCTTCTTATTATTATTTGTTTCTCAAAAAACATTTTGTCAATCACGTTTCGGTGTAATGATGGGTGGTGGTGTTGCTTATTACAAAGGAGAAATGAATGACCGTGTGATGACTGATCCAGATTTATTAAGAGGTTATGGTAACATTGGTTTGTTGTATCGTATCACTCCGCATTTTGATGCATGGTTAAATTATATGCATGGTGATTTAGTTGGTGATGATCAGTACGCAATTGGATGGGCATTGCGAAACCGCAATTTGAATTTCAACTCCACATTGGATGAAGCTGCATTAATGATTGGCTTCAAACCATTGGGCGAAAGCCGCGGACATAAAAGACATATCATTCCTTATGTTTTTGCAGGTGTGGGTGGTTTTCATTTCAATCCTAAAACAACATTGAATGGTGAAACAATTGCATTGCGGGATGTGGGTACCGAAGGTCAATACATCACTAACGATGGAGGAAATTATCCTAAGCCTTATGAATTATATGCACTATCTTTTCCTGCAGGTTTAGGTGTAGAGATCAAAATAAACCGTGCATTTGCTGTGCGTATTGAAGCAGCCAACCATTTTACCATGACTGATTATTTAGATGATGTAAGCAATGCCTATCCTGATTCGACTTCATTGGCATCAACACCAAATGGAATACTTTCAATTTCACTTTCTGATCGCCAGAATGAAGGCGGCTTTCCTGAACACGGAACTAAACGTGGTAATAATGGATCGAAAGATAATTATGTGCATATAGGCGTGAGTATTTTATTTACTCCTGTCAATTCAGATTCTTCAGCTCCATCATCAGGAAGAAAGAAAAAGAAAAGTCATTGCCCAGCTTATCAGTAAAATGTAAGGAATTTGCCAGATAGACTTACTCGAATCTCCGAGGTTTTAAAACCCTCGGAGATTTAAGGCTATTGCGGTTAATTCTTTTCACAAAAATATGTTTGCACAATCGTTAACAATTATTACCTTGCACTCTCAAAATGAGCTATTCAGTTAACTGAATATATCAATCCTTTCTTTTGAACTTTTAACACCTCTTAATTCATATATCATGAAAAACTTCAACAAACCAGGTTTAAATTATTTAACTGGAGTATTGGTTTTATCGTTCACTCTACTTACAGGTTATGGAAGCGCGCAACAACTTCAGAATGCTAATTTTGTACTTTACTCAGGGGCTGGTGGTGCCGGCACCACTACACCTGTATCTCCGGGATACGGAGTTCAGTTTGGATCTTCAACTGTTATCCAGGGTGGTTCGATAGGTAGCAGGAAACTGGTGAAATCAACCGGTAGTGCAAACGTCTCAGGTAACATTTACAGTTTAGGAACCATTGTTCTTGCTAATAGTAACACTGTTTCAGGTAAAATTACTGCCGCAAATTCTCCAGTTGTGAGCGGAACTATTTTATCAATAGGTTCCAGCGCAAATCTCAATGGCAATATTGATGTTAAAGGAAATATAGTTGTTGCAGGTGGTACTGTTTCCGGCAAGGTAACTCATCCAGCAGGAACAACCTACAGCGGACCCATTCCCGCAGGAGGAAATGTAACAGGAACTCCTGCCCTTCCAACATTTCCTGCCTTGCCATTGATAAATTCTTTTCCTCCTTATCCAAATTTGCCAGATATTGCTACCACTCAAACAATCACACCGGGAGCTTATGATGATGTAAAACTTTCAGGTAACAAGACACTTACCTTTAACGGAACAGGTATTTATACATTTGATAAGATTGATAACACCGGTTCTAATACGTTTGTTTTTAACTTTCAAAACAGTTCAACGGGCACATTTAAAATCTATGTTCACAATAATGTGAATCTGAACAAAATCAGCGTAAGCACAATTAATGGCGGAAGCCCTTCACGAATTTATCTTGAAACACATGGCAATGGTTCTTCCAATGGAACTTATGCTTTTACAATTGCAAATGGCTCACCATCGAGCCATTCGAGATGGTTAGGTACCGTTTGGGCACCTTACGCTGCAATTAATATTGGATCCGGCACAGGCAACTGCGATATTACCGGGGCATTGTGGAGCGGTACTCAGGTAAATATTCAAAGTGGAGCAACCATTATTTATGCACCTTTTATAAGTTGCACTTCTCCGGTTGCCAATGCCGGAGCTGATGTTTCGTTTTGTGCAGGAGGAAATGCTGTTTTAGGAACTTCATTAACTGCAGGTTATTCTTACAGCTGGACTCCTGCAACTGGATTAAGCAGCACTTCAGTTCCCAATCCAACGGTTACATTATCAACTCCCGGAACTACCGTTTACACTGTAACTGTTTCTTCAAATGGTTGTTCAAGTTCTGACCAGGTAAATGTTACAGTGAATGCAAAACCAAGTGCGAATGCTGGTATAGATACAGTATTAACCTGCTCTTATCCGGAGGTTCAGCTCAGCGGTACTTCAAATTTGCTCAATGCACAGTATAACTGGACAAGCAATAATGGAGGCACATTTGTTAACGGATCAAATACCGCAACACCAACTATTAATGGTGAGGGGAATTTTATTCTAAGTGTCACCAATCCTTTAACAGGTTGCAGCCGCACTGACACAGCAATTGTAACTCGCATTTCCTGTATCTTTCCTTATTACCCTCCGCTTCCAAATGGAAAATCAAATGATAAAATCGGATCAGAACTGCATTCTCTATTTTACAACTTCGGAACCGTGGTGGATACAATTGAAAATATTTTCCGCATTACCAATGACAGTGTATGGATAGAAGTAATTTATAATGCCGGATATTATCAACAGCTCTTAACTTTATTGCAATCGTCCGGGTATGGATTAACAGATATCATTAATAACGGAACAGGAAATTTAATTATCACAGGAAAATTTCCCATTGCAAATTTATTGCGACTGGATAGTTTGCCAACGTTTATCAATTATGTACGACCTGTATTTCCTCCGCTTTCATCTTCAGGTGTTGCAAATTCTGCAGGTGATATTTCAATGAAAGCAGATATAGCGAGGAGTGGTTTTAATGTGAATGGAGAAGGAGTTAAAGTGGGTGTTTTGTCAAACAGTTACAACACCATCACAGGCAATCCTGCTGCTACAGATGTAGTAAATGATGATCTTCCAGGAACAGGTAATGCTATTAATCCCAATCCGGTTGAAGTGTTGCTTGATTATCCTTATGGCATTCGTTCGGATGAGGGACGTGCGATGCTTCAGATTGTTCATGATGTAGCGCCAAAAGCAAACCTGGCGTTCCGTACGGGATTTATCAGTGCCGGAGATTTTGCACAGGGAATAAGACAACTTAAACAAGCCAACTGCAATGTAATTACCGATGATATCACTTATATAACTGAGCCATTTTTTCAGGACGGAGTGATAGCAAAAGCAGTGGATGAAGTTACAGCACAGGGAGTTTCTTACTTTACAGCAGCAGGAAATTTTGGTAATAAATCCTATACCGGCACTTTTAATCCCTTGCCTGCACCTTATGGAATAACCGGATTTGCACATGATTTTGGCGGAGGAGATGTTTTTCAGAATATTTCTTTAACACCCGGTGTTTACACTATAGGTTTTCAATGGCTTGATTCTATTTATTCAATCGGACAAACTATGTCAGGAACGGTTAATGATTTTGATATTTATCTTACTTATGATAATGGAAAAACCTTGTTTGGTTTTAACAGGAATAACCTTGGCGGTGATCCTATAGAAGTATTATCTTTTACCGTTACTCAAAACACCACAACCAATCTGTTAATTGTTAGAGCTGCCGGATCAGGACCTGCAACGTTTAAATATATTGCATTCCGTGGTGATCCGGTTATTAATGAATTTAACCAGGGAACTTCCACTTTGGTGGGACAGGCTAACGCGGCTGGAGCCATTACCACAGGAGCAGTATTGTATTCCAACACTCCACCATTCGGTGTTTCATCACCTACAGTGGCATCATTCTCATCAAGAGGCGGAACCTTAATTAACGGAGTTACTGACAGATTAAAGCCGGATCTGTCAGCGCCAAACGGTGTTAATACTACCGTTTATATGGGTGGAGTAAATATTGATAATGATCAATTCCCGAATTTCTTTGGTACTTCGGCTGCTGCACCACACGCTGCAGGTGTTGCTGCATTATTGATTAACGGTAAAAACAAATTTTATAATCAAGGGCTTACCTCTGCTGAAGTTCGTTCTATATTACAATCCACCTCAGTGGAAATGTATGGAGCGGGTTATGATAATTTATCTGGTTCAGGACTTGTAGATGCTGATGCAGCAATGCGCACATTTGCTGCGCCTACACCTGAGCTTACACAATTAATTGTTCCCAATGGAATAACTCCGGGACAAACGGTATTTACTGTTATTGCAGAAGGAAATTTTTTAACTGCACAATCCCAGATTATTTACAGAGACACTGCTTTACAAACTACTTATATTGATGCAAATCATCTTTCAGCAGAAATACCTGTTTTCTTTGGGAACCCTCCTATTCAGATTTTATCTCCACCGATTACTCCTAACGGAAATGACGGAGGATTGTCAAACACATTATATTTCTTCGGTCCGGATAAAAAAGATGTGGTTATTACAGCAGACAATAAAACAAAAAAATATGGCGAGAGGCTACCTGAATTCACAGCTACTGTTACCGTGGATGGATTAACACCTTCAGCAATTGGATTGACATTGGCAGATTTAGGACTGGATAATTTACAGTTTGATTTACCTGCAGGAACAAACAGTTTGAGTAATACAGGAATTTATTTTATTAACCCATCTGCTGGTCCGTTAGATATTGGTTTAACTGAACTCTACAATTACACATTCAATACAACGGCAAATAATTTACCTGGCTTATTGACAATAGAAAAAATGCCTTTAACAATTACTCCGAAGGACACCACTTTGATTTATGGGGATAAAATTGATGATCTGGGCTTTAATTATGAATATGATCATACAAATATTAATCCGGGTGAAGAAACAATTTTTTTAAGTTCAATTGAAACAGCGCATGAATCAAATATGGCAGATGCACTTGTATTAGTGGATGCAAAAAATTTAATCAATGGCAGAAACCTGGTTAATGCTGACATTATTAATCTTGGTTTCATAGCAAGCGCTAAAAACCTTATTAACGCAAAGAACCTCATCAATGCAAAAAATCTTATAAATGGAGTTACTTATGATACAACTAAAATCATAGATGTATCTCCTGCATGCATATTTAATTACCAGGTTTCGCCCGATAGCGGAATATTGGTAAGCGCAAAAAATCTTGTGAATGCGAGATCATTAATCAATGCAAAAAATTTAATTAATGGTACGGCTTCTGTAAATGCTAAAAATCTGATTAACGGTTCACCAGTGGTTAACAGCACCTCTGTTGACAGTACTACTGACAATGTAATTGTGGTTATTGATGAGGATGATGTAACCGGTAGTGATACAATATCTGAATTGAAATCGGTGATTATGATAACAGGAACCACAGCCGGAGAATGGAGTATAGTACCGGGTGCATTAACATCCAACAATTTTAATATTACTTATGGATTGGGTAAGCTCACTATTTTGCCTGCCGTGTTAACAGTAAAAGCAGATGATCAAAATCCATTGTGTAATAGTCTTCCTACATTCACTTCAACTATTACAGGCTATCAGTATCAGGATAGTGATTCGATGATAATTTTATCCGGACCGAATTACACAATTTTAAATAATCAAAACCAAATAGTAAATGGCATTCCTATGGTAGGAAACTATCAAATTATCCCAAGCGGTGTTTTACTAGACTCAAATCCTGATTATACCGTAGTATATTCTAACGGAACATTCATACAGCCCGCATTGCTTACTTTAACTGCCATAGCAACTCAACCATTATGCTTTGGTCAGAAAGGAAGTGTTAATTTATTAGCCAGTGGCGGAACAGGCGTTTTAACAATTACAGGAGATCCTACTTCAAATCTCTCACCGGGCACTTATAATTATTTAGTAACTGATGCAAATGGATGTACTGCCAGTGCAAGCGCTGTTATAAATGCAGCTCCGGGACTTTTAAGTTTGATAGCTACACCCACGCAACCACTTTGCAATGGACAACAAGGAAGTGTTGCCTTAGTAGCAAATGGCGGCATTTCTCCTTACAATATTTCAGGAGACAATACTTCTGACATGACAGGCGGAACTTATAATTATTTTGTAACTGATCATAACGGATGCAGTGCATCAGCTTCTGCCACTATAGTTGTTCCGACTGCTGTTACAGGAGCTACAACTGCTACATCGACAAATTGTGGTGGGTCTACAGGTAGTGCAACTGTTGTTCCCAATGGTGGAACTCCTGGTTATTCATACTTGTGGATACCCGGAAACCAAACTACATCAACAGCAATAAATCTCGCTGCAGGAAATTATTCAGTGAGAATTACTGACGCAAACGGTTGTTCAACATCTGTATCAGCATCTGTTTCCAGTACTACGATTGCAACTCCAGGACCTATAACAGGCCCCACTACCAATTTGTGCAATGCTAACTCAAAGCATTATTCGATATCTCCTGTACCGGGTGCAACCTCATATACATGGACAATACCAATAGGAGCTACTATTACAAGTAACCAGGGGACATCAATCAATATTAATTACGGTAATAATTTCAGATCATCAGGAAATGTTTGTGTGCAGGCAAACAATGCATGTGGTTCAAGCGCTTTCAGTTGTTATACCGTAATTGCGTCACCAGAACAACCTGGAATAATCACTGGAGCTACATCAGTATGTAAATCACAAACTGCAGTTCAATATTCTATTGCTGCAGTAACAGGAGCTACTTCTTATATATGGACAATTTCAGGCGGAGCATCATTTGTTGGTTCAACAAACGGCACATCTGTTACCGCAAAATTCACTACTGCTACTTCAACTAATGTTACTCTCACTGTGAAAGCCAATAACCAATGTGGTTCTTCTGCAGCAAGATCTGTGAATGTATCTGTTGATTTTAATTGCCGGACACGGGCAGAAGTGAAAGAAAATAAAATATTTGAAGTTTATCCAAATCCGGTTAATGATAAAGTATTCATCTCAACAGGTGGAGAATTAATATCACCAAATGAAATTGAAGTATATGATGTATTAGGCAAATTATATAATGTTAAAATTATTCAAAGCGCACCTTTTCAATTTGAGCTTGACTTAACAGCAATGAAAAGTGGTTTTTACATTATTAAAATTAATGCTGAGGCAACTGAAAATGTATTTCGTATTGTAAAGCAATAGTTGAAGAACATATAATTGCAATTTAAAAGAGGAACGAAATTTTGTTCCTCTTTTTTTATTCAATACTTAAAGATGATTTTGCATGTGCTACTTCAGATTGTAATTCTTTAAAAAAAAATTTAAATTGTCTTTCAAACAATTCATAATGCTGCACTAAAAATTCCGGAGCTTCTTCCATTTTTGAATCAAACTTTGTTCTTCCTGACAAACCAGATAAAGCACGTTCCATTCCATTAATAGCTGCATAGCCACGTAACCAATTATATTTTTTCATGTAAGTAAGCATGAATTGTGCCCGTTCAGGTAATAAACTGAGATTGTTTTCCATCAACTGATATACATCATTTGAATAGTCTTCTAAAGATTGGGAATGATATTCTTTCCAGTCGCGGGCTAAAAAATGATCATAAAAAACATCTACAATAACCGGTGCATATTTATGAAAATAGGAACGCAGCAATAATTTACTTTGTTCTACAATAGGGTGCTGATCAGTGAATGCATCAATTCTTCTATGCAATAAAATTCCTTTTTTAATTTCTGCACTATACAAATCAAACTGTTTTCCCTTCACATGATCAGCAATAAAATTCCCAATCATAATCATTGGATTATTGCCAGAGAGATAAAGATGTGCGAGATAATTCATTTCTGTTCAACAAATCTAATTTGAATTAATTTCACCACTCATAAAAAATGCAGGCTTAGCGTATGGAAAATACTATTTGGTGGGTTTTGTTCAATATTTTTATTGTTGGCATGCTAATGCTTGATCTTGGGGTTTTTCATAAAAAAGATCATGCGGTTTCTTTTAAAGAATCAATTGGTTGGGTCGTGTTTTGGATAGTACTCGCTTTTCTTTTCAATGTGTTATTATATTATTGGAAAGGTCCTGAACTGGCATTTCAGTTTACTACAGGGTATGTAATTGAGTGGAGCCTGAGTGTGGACAATCTTTTTGTGTTCATTATTATATTCAAATTTTTTAAAGTACCTGCAAAATACCAGCATCGTGTTTTATTCTGGGGCATCATTGGCGCTTTGGTTTTAAGGGCTGCCTTTATCATGACCGGAATAGCATTGTTCAACACTTTTCACTGGATGATTTATGTTTTCGGGGCTGTGCTTATTGTAACAGCATTGCGATTGTTATTTAATAAAGAAGGACATCAGGATCTGTCAAAAAATATAATTGTAAGGATTTGCAAAAGAATTTTTCCTGTAACGGAAGAATATCACGGTCATGATTTTTTTACAAGAAAGGACAATCGCTTATTTGCTACTCCGCTTTTTCTTGTACTGATGGTAATAGAATTCACTGACCTGGTATTTGCGATTGATTCTGTTCCGGCCATGTTAGCCATCAGTACAGATATGTTTATTGTTTATACCTCCAATGTTTTTGCAATACTTGGTTTGCGCTCAATGTATTTTGCCCTCTCCGGTCTGGTTGTTATCTTCAGGTATCTCAAGTATGGAATTTCCGTTATACTTCTTTTTGTAGGTGTCAAAATGCTCGCCTCGGCTTATTATGAAATTTCAACGGAAGTTACACTCATCGTTGTTCTCTCCATTCTTGCACTAAGCATCCTTATTTCGTTGGTGATAAAAGAAAAACGGCATGTTGAATAAGCTGATTTTTACTTTGCGTTATATCAGCTATTATTTTTCAGCGCAAAACAAACACGACATTCATTCACCATTTGTTTTTGATTTGGTTACCAAAGTTTTTAACAGGGATGAAAAGTTGCAAATATTTAATCCGATTGAAAAACGCAGAAACCAATTATTGAATGATAAAACAATTATTAAAATTCGGGATTTCGGAGCCGGCTTTGGCGGAACAATTTACAAGGAGCGTACCATAAGTTACATTACACATAACTCATCCAAACCGAAAATATATGCACGTTTACTCTATCGTTTAGTAAATCATTTTAAACCCAATGTGATGGTTGAATTGGGAACTTCTGCAGGAATCAGTTCAGCTTATCAGGCTTCAGGAAACAAACAAGGTAAACTAATAACCATTGAAGGATGCGAAAACACTGCAACAATTGCAGAGCAGACTTTTAAAGATTTAGCAATAGAAAATATTTGGTTGATCAATGATGAGTTTGAAAAAGGATTAGAAAAAGTTTTTACTGATTATCCGGAAACAGATTATGTTTTTATTGATGGCAACCATCGTAAAGAACCTACATTAAATTATTTTGAACGATGCCTGAAACAATCTCACGAAAAAACAATTTTTATTATTGATGATATTAACTGGTCGGATGAAATGCGTGATACATGGAAAAATATTCAACACCATCCAAAAGTGAGACTTACCATTGATTTGTTTATAATGGGTATTGTTTTTATTAATCCTGATTTCAGCAAAGAAAATTACAGGATTCGCTTCTGAGTTAATTACAAGAATTGTCCTTCCTTCTAAATAACATGAATTAAATTTCAATGATTAATCCAAAATAATATCACGTAACAAATAATCATGCAGGTTGAAGAAAGAAGTGTAATACGCATTGCATGATTGAAGTCTGCTAAAGATTTATTGCGAAGACATTTAAAAAACCAATAAGCAAAATAAAATACAACCGGTATAAGAGAAGTAAAAAAAACTATAAAATGATTAAGATTATAAAAACACTTAAAATAATGCCATGCCAACATGCATGCAATTAAAAATAATATTGCTGAAAAAGCAAATGTTCCCATAATTCCTAGTTTATAGCTGATGGTGTAATCGCCACGCTCACTGTCTTCCTCATGCTGATAAATTTGCGAGAGCGGGTAAAATCCTCCAATCAACAATGAAGCAAGCAACATACATTCCAGATTTTTATCACTAAACCACAAGAGATTAAATACATTTTCAGCTGCCATGTTTACCAATAAAAAAGTATATCCACCCTGAAATAAAATTACAGCTAACCAACCTGTGATAGCATATTTTTTTAAACGTATTGCATGCCAGCTATATGCTTTTGAAACGGCAATATAAACGAGCATGAACAAAAACATTTGCCAGTTGATTAACAGGCATAATAATAACCCTATACTATCAAAATAAATACTTGCCAAATAAAGTTTTCGTGTGGCAGGTGGTGGATTCTTTAAAGCACCGATACTCCCTTTATCGTTATCCATATAACTGTTATAAAGATTACTTCCGGGATAAATAAAAAGATGGAGTACAATAAAAATAATAGTTGTGTTAAACCAATCAACCACCGGAGATTGACTCACACCAAAAACAAAAATCGGTAAAAGGAAAAAAGAAAACGGCAAACGCATGTGTAAGAATGTGTCGCGATCAAATAAAAAACCGGATTTAAACATTGATGGATTTACTTAGCTGTTTTCAGTATGTTTACAAAACTAAAATAAAATGCAAGCTGAATTTTGTAGAAGAAAGTCTCTCTTTGAATTGGTGTGTTATTTGTTATAGAATGAAAATAAATTATTATGCCTCATTCATCTAAAGCAGCAGTTATCCGGTCAATAGGTACAGCTGTTCCTCCACATAAAATTTCGCAGGAATTATATCACCGCATTTTAGAAAATGCAAATGGCCTGAGCCGTGAAGGAAAAATTCACCTTCGCAAAATTTACAGCCGCAGCGGAATAGAATCCCGGCATAGTGTACTTGAGGAATTCGGCAGAGAAGATCACGCTGACAATATATTGTTTCATCCTGCGAACCATCATCCCCCCTTGTCAGTTTCAAAAAGGATGGAGTTATTTGAAACCTACGCAGCAGATCTGTGCGAGGAAGCAATAATGGATTGTTTTAAAAATATTTCAGTTTCCCTTTCTGAAGTTACCCATTTAATCACTTTCAGTTGTACAGGAATGTCAGCTCCCGGATTAGATATTCAGCTAGTGGAAAAATTAAAACTGAACAGGAATGTTGAGCGCACGTGTATCAACTTTATGGGATGTTATGCAGGCATTAATGCATTAAAAGTTGCTAATCACATTGTACGGTCTGAGCCATCGTCAGTTGTTTTACTCACCGGAGTTGAGTTATGTACTTTGCATTATCAAGAAAATGAAAAACAGGATCAGGTAATTGCCAATGCACTTTTTGCTGATGGCGCTGCAGCATGTGTTATTACTGCCAAACCGCAGGAAAGGAAGAAAAATGAGTTACACCTGACACTTGAAAATTTTTATGCTGAGTTTGAACCTTCCGGTAAAAATGAAATGGTGTGGCGAATTGGTGATTTTGGTTTCGATCTTCGTTTAAGTGTGTATGTGCCGTCTCTGATTAAAGAAAGTATTCATTCATTGATGGAAAAACTTTTTCAGAAATCAAATATCACAAAAGATAAAATTGATTACTATGCATTGCATCCGGGAGGAATGAAAATTCTTGAAGCATGTGAAGAAGCATTGGGTATAACAAAAGAGCAAAATGAAATTTCATACAATGTGCTTCGTGAGTATGGGAATATGTCATCAGTAACAATTTTTTTCGTGTTAAATAGATATTTAAAAACACTTTCTCAAAAAGATGCTGGCAAGAAAATACTGAGCTGTTCATTTGGTCCGGGGTTGACTATGGAAGCCATGATTGCAGAAGTTTCTTAACCACGTTTTGCATCATAATAAATTTCATACACATGCCTGATTTTTCTGTAAGAACATTACTTCCTGAAAAAATGGATCAGCCTGGTGTAGCTCCAGAGGAAACGCGAAAGGCATTACGTGAGCTGGAAACAGTGAATAAATTATTAGGTGGCTATCATGTTATACTTGATGCACTGCATCAGCTTGAATGGAATGATGAACCTGTAACAATTATGGATTTAGGAATTGGCGGAGGAGATATGCTGCGTGCAATTGCAAAATGGTCAGAGAAAAATAAACGTAAAGTAAATTTAATTGGTGTGGATTGGAACCCGGTTATGATTGAGTATGCAAAAAATAAATCACAAAATTTTTCCAATATTAAATTTATTACCATGAATGTTTTTGATGATAAGCTTTTAAATGAGAAAGCTGATATCACAATGAACTCACTTTTCTGTCATCATTTTAATAATGATGAATTAATAGCATTAGTGAAACGCATGTATAAACTGGCATCACGGGCAGTAATCATCAACGACCTTCACCGTCATTGGTTTGCTTATTATTCTATAAAACTTATTACTACTCTTTACTCAACAACCTATCTGGTTAAATATGATGGACCGCTTTCTGTTGCAAGATCACTGACAAGAAAAGAATGGGAAGATGTTTTATCAAAAGCCGGGATTAAAAATTACAAGCTAAGATGGATGTGGGCATGGAGATGGCAGATCATCATTAAAAAATAATCGTGAGCAAAACTGATTATGATATAATTATTGTTGGTGGAGGATTAGCAGGCCTTACTTCAGCAATTTTATTAGCACGAAAAAATAAAAAGGTTTTGCTGATTGAAAAGAAAACTTATCCCTATCATAAAGTATGTGGTGAATATGTAAGCAATGAAGTGCTAGCATTTTTACAATCCATAGGTTTTGATCCTTTCAGCTTTAATGCATCGCGAATAAACAAACTTCGGATTTCCACACCTGCAGGAAAAAATATTTATACTGATCTTGACACCGGTGGATTTGGGTTAAGCCGTTACCAAATGGATAATGCATTGTTTGAATCAGCAATAAAAAATGGCGCTGATGTTTTAACAGCCACTAAAGTGACAGATATTTCATTTGCTGAAAATATTTTTTCAGTGAAAACAAATTCAGAAAAAACTTTAACTGCAAAGTTTGTAATCGGCAGCTATGGCAAACGTGATTTACTCGATAAAAAACTTAATCGTAGCTTTATTCAGCTTCGCACAGGTTACATGGGTGTTAAGTATCATCTTAAAACTGAGTATCCAAAAGATGAAATCGGGCTTGACAATTTTGAAAATGGTTATTGTGGCATTTCAAAGATTGAAGATGACAAATACAACCTCTGTTATTTGTACAAGAGAAATCCTGGAAGAAACTTTGAATCCATCAACGAGCTGGAAGAAAATGTTTTATTTAAAAATCCTGTAATCAAAAATCTTTTTTCAAATGCGGAATTTATTTTTAATCAACCAGAAGTGATCAATGAAATTTCTTTTGCACCCAAACAGTTAATTGAAAACCATATTTTAATGTGTGGTGATGCTGCAGGTTTAATAACCCCGCTTTGCGGTAATGGAATGTCAATGGCTATCCATGCCTCCAAACTTTTGTGCGATTTAATTTTAGAAACAAATATTTTAAACCATACTAATATCACTATTAAGGACAGGGAAAGTTTAGAAGATCATTATAAAGTGATATGGAATAAACATTTCCGTTCGCGATTATTCTGGGGCAGAGCAATACAGAATTTATTTGGAAAAAATGCAATTACTGCTTTCATTATTAATTGCGTTCATGCAATACCGCCACTGGAAAAATGGTTGATTTCCAAAACGCATGGGGAAAGAAATATTTAAAGGCTGGAGAATTTATTTAGTCTTATTTTTTCTCAAGCTTTTTTATTATCAGGGATGAATTAGTTCCTCCAAAGCCAAATGAGTTAGATAAAAAGCAATCAATCTTTTGTTCTGTGGTTTCTGCAACAATATTGATTTTCGCAGATTCCTCATCCGGGTTTTCAAAATTGATATTGGGTGCGATAAAATCATTTTGCATCATGAGCATTGAATAGACTATCTCACTCGCTCCTGCCATCCAGCATTCATGTCCGGTCATTGATTTGGTGGAACTGACCGGCACTTTACTCCCCAGCAAATCATGAATGACAGTTGCTTCAATACTATCTCCCACAGGAGTGGATGTGGCGTGTGCATTCACGTAATCAATTTCACTGGTTTTTATTCCTGCCTGTTTCAATGCCATGCTTAAAGACCTCAACTGCCCATCATGATTAGGGTTGGAAATATGATCGCCATTGGAAGAAAATCCATAACCAATTATTTCAGCAAGGATGGGAGCACCTCTTTCCATTGCAGATTCATAAGATTCTAGAATAAGTGTGGCTGCACCGCCTGAAGGAATTAGTCCATCACGGTCGCGGTCAAAGGGACGTGATGCTTTGGCAGGTTCTGATTCTCTGATGGAGAAGACGCCAAGTCCGTCAAAGCTTCCCATGGTGTGAACATTTATTTCCTGCGAACCACCACAAATGATCCTGTCCTGGTAACCTTCTTTAATTAATAAAAATCCCATCCCAATGGAATGAGAGCCTGAAGCGCATGCCGCAGCAAGTGTGAAATTGATTCCCTTCAATTTAAAAATTGTAGAGAGATTCATGTTCACGGTGCAATTCATGTTCTGAAAAATATCTCCGCTACCAATTAATGTGTTGTCTTTTTTTGCTCTTGCTTTATCCACTGTTTCAATCACAGCTCCTGCAGTGCTGTCATTGCCATAAATAATTCCTGTTTCATTTTTATCCAGAAAATCAATGTCAAGTTTTGCATTATCCAATGCTTCCTTTGTTGCCATGTAGGCATACATTGCGGGCTGGTGCATGCCGATTCTCTCTCTGCGCGACAAATGCTTTTTTAAATCAGGTGTTTCAACAAATCCTGTTAAAGCAGAACGGTAACCAAGAATTTTTCTTTCTTCGTCATAAATAATCCCGCTCTTTCCATTATATAATGAATCTTTTACTTCATCCAATGTTTTACCAATGCATGAATAAATTCCGATTCCTGTTATTACTACACGCCTATTCACTTTTATTTGAGATTTAGGATTTAGGATTTAGGATTTTAATTCGGTTAGTAATCGTTATTCCCGTTCTCATAATAACTTTAAACTTTGAACCTTAAACTTTAAACTAACTATATATCCCTCCATTAATATTAATTATTTCTCCTGTAATATATTTTGATTTTCCTGAAGCAAGAAAACTTGCAAGATGCGCCACTTCCTCCACCGAACCAAAGCGTTGCATCGGAACTAATTTTGACAACTCTTTTTCATCCAACCCTTCTGTCATATCACTTTTAATAAAACCAGGAGCTATTGCATTTACCGTTATGTTTCTTTTTGCAACTTCCTGTGCCAATGCTTTGGTGAATCCTATAGCAGCTCCTTTTGCAGCAGAATAATTTGTTTGACCGGCAACGCCTTTCAATCCAGAAACAGAAACCATATTTATCACACAACCGGTTCTTTTGCGAAGCATTACCTGTATGATATTTTGCGTGACATTAAACATTCCTTTGCTAGTGACATTGATCACATCATCCCAATCTTTTTCAGGCATCCACATAAACATTCCATCTTTTGTAATGCCAGCGTTGTTAACTAACACACTTATAAAGTTGTCAGGATTTTTTTCTTTCCAGCTATTCAATGCATTATCCACTTCTGTTTTGTTCTGAACATTAAAAGGCAGGAGTTCACCTGTGCCTCCTGAGGCAATAATTTCATCCAGTGTTTGCTGTGCTGCAGCAATGTTGGAAGAATAGTTGATGAGTATATGCAAACCGTGATCTTTTGAAATCTGCAAAGCAATTGCTTTTCCTATTCCGCGTGAAGCTCCAGTTATTAATGCGCAGTTCATTATTAATTTCAGGTTACTTTATGGAACAATAAACAATACATCATTCGTTTCAATGGCAATTTTCTTAAATATTGAGTCAGCAGTTAAAAGAAAAAAATTATTTGTTTGAGATGTGGCTAATATTATACCATCAGCGAGTTTCAACTTGTATTGCAAAATATTTGAAATTGCTTTGGACTTGACATTGGCATTCATTTCTATGATTGTGCATTCATTGAGTAATGAATTAATACTTTTTTTTTCTTTAGAGGTAAGACCTGGTTTAATTTGCAATTCCATTTCACTTATAAATGAGATGTACCAGTTTTTGTCATCCAGTATATCCTTAACCGAAATGTTCCCCTGTAATATATAAATCAGGATGTTAGTGTCCAGAAGTATATTAGTCATTCCTTAGATTACGTTGGTAAGCAACTGGTTCCATGGACCATTTTATTTTTCCGAAAAATTTATTCCATGCATGTTTCGGTTTTGCAGCCTTTTTCAAGCGAAGAATTTCATCTACTTGTTGACTGGGGGTTTGTGATGTTCTTTTTTTAAGAATGAGAACCATTGATTTTTTTTGCTAAGTTAAGATAATGCAAAGGACTTCTCAATTAGTCCTGCAGCAATAATTTCGTCCAGTGTTTGCTGTGCTGCAACACTGTTAGAAGAATAATTGATGAGAATATGAAGACCATGGTCTTTTGAAATCTGCAAAGCAATTGCTTTTCCAATTCCCCGTGAAGCTCCTGTAATTAATGCACAGTTCATATCGAAAATTTATGTTCTCTGATAAAATCATACACCGCATTGATTGCATCTGAGTGCGATATATCATCTGTAATAAAATTAACTTTCCTGCGGATCAAAGAATAAACTTTTTTGGTTTTTGAAGATAGTTTTTCTTTTTCCGCTTTATCTAATAAATCTATTGCCTGGCAAATAGCAATCAGGTGAATTGACATTACCTGGAATGAATTCTCTAAAACTTTTTTAGTAATGATGGCGCTGTTAGTTCCCATGCTTACAATATCCTGGTTGTCCTTATTGCTTGGTATGCTATGCACATACATTGAATTACACAATGCCTGGTTTTCAGCAGTGGTGGACGTGGCAGTGTACTGCGCACCTTGTAATCCAAAATTCAATCCCAGCTTTTCAGCATTAAGAAATGGAGGGAATTTTTCATTCAAACGGTCATTGAGTAAAAAATTCAGTTGTCTTTCAGCAAGCATGGATAATTTAGTGAGTGCGAGTTTTAACTTATCCATTTCAAGCGAAATATAATCACCGTGAAAATTACCTCCATGAAAAACATTGTCTTCATCAGGCATTACAACAGGGTTATCATTGGTAGAATTTATTTCATCTTCAAGAATTTGTTTTGTGTAATCCAATGTGTCAGCAATAGGACCTAATATCTGCGGCACACAGCGAATGGAATAATATTCCTGAATTTTACTGGTGAATTCTTCCCGCTGAAATTCTGAATGATCTTCAAACAATTCAATCCTGTTTCTGATGAGTTTGCTGTCTGATAAAAACGAACGGATCTTGGCTGCAATTTGCTGCTGTCCTTTATGCCGCTTAACGCTATTTAATTCTTCAGAAAAAGAATCATCAAACGAACTTACAATTTCATTAACAATAGCCGAAGAAGCGATGGACCAGTTTAACAACCGGTAAGCATACACAAGATTAACTGCTCCAATGCCTGACATGCAGGATGTTCCATTAATAATTCCTAATCCATCTCTTAGCTGAAGCTTCAATGGAGAAATCTTTAATTTCTTCAGTGCATCTGCAGTTTTTATCCGTTCACCATTGTGATATACATGACCTTCACCGATAAGGTTCAATCCTAAATGTGCCAGCTGAGTCAAATCGCCACTGGCTCCCACTCCACCGTGCTCAAAAATTTCCGGTAACAGATTATTATTCAAAAAAGCAATAAGCTGGTTGATCACATCATTGCTCACACCTGAATGCCCCTGTAAAAAATTTATCAGTCGTGAAAGGACAACGCTACGCGAATAGGTTTCATTTAAAGCATTACCTACTCCGCATGAATGGCTTCTGATTAAATTGTATTGAAGCTGATTTAGTTGGGCAGTATCAATCTTGTATTGTGCCATTGGGCCAAAGCCCGTATTGATACCATAAATGATCTTATTCCGGGAGAACTCAACTAAAAAATGAAAAGATTTTGAAACGTTTTCAAGCGCGTCATTATCAATCAAAAACTCCTTTTTACCAAAGGTGTACTCCTCTATCTGTTCTAATGAAAACCTAAACATATCCGGAAATAAGTTGCCAAAAATAATACTTTTGCCTGCTGACTCTTAAAATTAGTTTTCCCTCTTGCATTCAGGCAATTTCATATCCAAGTTAACGGAGTATTTTTCAGGGAGGAAATGGCTGTTTTTCATTGTGCTGTTTATCTGTATAGGAATATTATCCATTGGCATTTCAAGGTTACATATCAGTCAGAATATTTATTCCACCTTACCTAAAGGCAAATCCTTTGAACAGCTGAACAAACTGATAGAAAATAAAAACATCACTAACCAGGTTGTATTTTCCATTGATGTGTCGCAGGTCAGCGATGAGGATTCAATAAAAACTGTGCTTAATGATTTTACCGAAAGATTAAAAAACATTTCGAAAAACTACCTTGATAATATCATCAGCACACGACCTGATGCAGAACAAAGTGTTTATGAATATCTCTACGGCAATTTCCCTTACCTGATTGATTCATCCTATTACCGGATACTTGACAACAAGTTATTGCCTGATTCCATCACAACTTCTGTTAATACAGCTTACAGACAGCTGGTGGGTCCGGCAAGTGCATTCACGAAACAATACATATTGAACGATCCGCTTTTTCTTTCTGTGGATTTTTTCCAGGAACTGAATTCAATCAATAATACGACAGGTGTTGTAGTTGAAGACGGAGTGGTTTATACCAGGGATAAAAAAAAGATTCTCATTACTGCTAAAAGCACGTTTGACACAAAGGCTTCGGAAAACAATACACGCTTTTATAATATCCTTGAAAAATTTAAAGCACAATGGAACAAGGAACATCCACAAAATAATGTATCCTATTTCGGCACATTTCAGATAGCAGCCCAAAATGCCATTCAAATTAAGAAGGATGCATTTAATACTGCTGCTATTGCTTTGGTACTTATTTTCTCAATCCTGATTTTATATTACAGGAAATTAATTATCCCCTTGTATTTCATTCTTCCGGCTATTTTCGGGGGAATATTTGCAACCGGCATCATTGGCTTTATCCATCATGAAATTTCGGGCATATCATTAGCGTGTGGTTCCATTTTATTTGGAATCATTCTTGATTTTTCATTTCATTTTTTCACGCATCTAAAACACACGCGTTCCATTTCAACAACCATTAAAGAGATAAGTGCACCTTTACTTACGGGCAGTTTTACCACCGTTGTTGCATTCTCAGCATTATTATTTACTAATTCAGCCATCTTACAGGACTTCGGTCTTGTAGGAGCGTTAAGCCTGATGGGAGCAGCCATTTTTACGATCACAGGATTGCCCATTATTTTAAAAATATTTTCTTTCGATTATTCAACCATTCATGGTGAAGAATCGCTGTTAAAAATTCCTGCTGTTTCTAAAAAAATACGTGCTGTTGCAATGGGATTAATTTTAATACTCACATTTATTTTTCTGCTGCATGCCAACAACACACAATTTGATAATGAACTGGAAAACTTAAGTTATCACACAGCAGAACTTAAGAATAAAGAAACCGAACTAACCGGAATAAATCCTGAAAAAGAAAAAAAGGTTTATGTTTTTGCAACAGGAAATCATGAGACAGCTTCCGTTAATAATTATAAGTTATACGAAATATTAGTTAACCTGAAACGGAACGGAGAAGTCAACAGCTTTTTATCAGTAGCTCCGTTTCATATTCCTGAAACAATAAAAAAAGAACGGGAAACAACATGGAATAATTACTGGCAGCAGAAAAATAACAATGCAATTAATTTATTGAATAAAACTGCTGACAGCCTTGGTTTTGATACAAAAGCTTTTGAAGGATTTAAAAACTGGATAAGCAGAAAAGATATTGAAGAAGTAAAAAATGATTCACTGATTAATTTGCTGGGGCTTGATAAT